>NZ_JAMTCC010000014.1:0-124703 GCF_025370265.1 Shewanella septentrionalis
ACTTTAGAAGCCGTTTTCTTAGGCGCTGTCGCAGCGTGCACGATCATCAGAGGCAGTTTAACACCCAAGGGCTTAGCTGACTAATGTGAAAGGATCATCGAATAGACAAGAGCCTGCTGTCAATAGTTGAAGCTTTACAGGCTCTTGTACCTAATCTTTTATTCGAGCTAGCTAACTTTTAGTTAACTCACTCTTGGTGAGTGAATTGGAGCTAGCTAAACATCTGCGCGGCGATAACCACGATTCCGCAAAGTGTGGTGAGCATTAAGGCAAACTTGCCGCCCGCGACCCGATATCCCGTCGGCATATTGGCCGCATCTCGCGTCTGGCGCTGTGTCCACACCATGGCCACAGGTAGAAAGATGGCGAGGATTACCAGCGCAATCGCTGCGTAACCCAAGGCTGTGATAAAACCTTGTGGGTAGAAGAGGGCAAAACCTAAGGGCGGTAAAAAGGTGATGGCAGCGGTTAGGCTACGACCAGAAAAATCATCTTCTCGTCTTAAGGTCGAAGCCATAAAATCGAACAAGCCTAAACTCACTCCTAAAAACGAAGTCGCAAGGGCGAGATCGGCAAACAAACTGATCGCACTGCTTAAGTATTCGCTGTGCAGTACGCTCGCCAGTTGATTGATAAAGCTCGATAAGCTCTGATTTTCGAGCAATTGGCTTTGGCTCAGTACACCTTGGCTACCTACTTGCCACAAAAGATAAATGACCAGTGGTAAAGCGGAGCCGAGTAGCATGATCCTGCGCAGGGCTTTGACCTCAACCCCTATGTAGCGCACCACTGATGGAATCGAACCGTGGAAACCAAAGGAAGTAAAAATCACCGGAATAGCCGTGATAATTAAACCTTGGTTGAGTGGGAGTTCGAGCAAATGTGGGCTTTCTACCTGCGGCAGTAACAAGGCCAACATAAGCAGTAATGCCAATAGCTTAAGGGCAAACAAACCGCGGTTGATAAGGTCCACACAGTGAGTTCCCATGCCCACAATCGCCCCAATCAGCAGGGTAAACAGGATGGCGCCCGCCTGTGGTGGCAAACTTAGCCCTAGCCAAGTGCTCAGCTTTTGGTTCACTTGCTCACCGCCACCGGCAATGTAGGCGGCGCAAAGGGCGTACAGTAAAAACATCAAGGCGCTATTGGCGATCAACTGGCCCTTACGACCCAATAAGCGTTGCGCCAAGTGATTAAGGCTGGCATCGCTGGGGGCGAATTGATGGATTTCCACCATTAGCAGTGCCGTGTAGGCCATTAGCGCCCATAGGATCAACATGATGGCGGAGGACGTACCAAAACCAAGTCCCGCCGAAGCGATAGGCAAAGCCAGCATACCCGCGCCGATTGTGGTGCCTGCGATAAGCAGCAGACTGCCGAAAATTTTATTCTGTGTCATAACATGATCTCAAAAGCGTGTTGCAAGAAAATGAGCTAAAGATTTGATCCTAAAGCAACTGTCTTAAAGGATTTTGATGCGCTTTAAGCACAAAATGATTTAAGCAAATGAGACAGTGGCGCTCAGCGGATCCGAAAGGATATGGCCACAATGGAAGGTCAGGCGAGGGAGCCTATCTATGCCATTGCGGCTACAGATAGGGATAATAAAAGGGTGTGAAACACATAAAACTTGCCTTAGCGTGTGTTGAGTAAAAACGGATAAGTGTTTTTATGCCTTGCCTTAATAACCTAACGGCAACGGAGGCTACCATAGGGAGTTGAGGTGTACTTGTCAACCATTACAACAGTATTTTGTTTGTTTTTTGTCATGTGACTAAGCTTAAAGACATACCTAACTCACACTGAGTTTATGGTTAACGAGGGGAGAAGAAAGAGGAGTTCGCCACGTTTATCGCGTGATAAAAAATGCCGCAGACTTGGCTTAAGTGTGCGGCATTTCTTGATGTAAGCGATTAGCTTGAAATCAGAGACTAGCTTGAAATCAGAGACAGTGAGACGTTTATGCTTTGCTCTGCAGTGCCTTTTGATGTCTTGCCAGCAAGTTTGCTGTGATGTCACTGAGGCTTAAGTTTTGATCTTCAAGCAATACCAGCAAGTGATAGATAAGATCTGAGGCTTCGTTAACTAACTCTTCCTTATCGTGGGTCGCAGCGGCAAGGGCGGTTTCGAGACCTTCTTCCCCGACCTTTTGGGCGATACGTTTAGTGCCGCGCGCAAATAAAGACGCTGTATAGCTGGAATCGGCATTTTGCCCTTTACGCGAGGTGATTAAGCTGGCGAGGTTGTTCAAAAAGGGGTGCGCATTGTCATCTAACCAGCAACTTTCGGTGCCTTTGTGGCAGGTTGGGCCGTTGGGGATCACTTGCACTAACAGGCTGTCGTTATCGCAGTCCTTATCGATAGCCACCAACTTTAGGGTATTGCCCGAGGTTTCACCCTTAGTCCATAAACGCTGTTTTGAGCGGCTGAAAAAGGTCACATCACCTGTGCTCAAGGTTTTTTCCAGCGCGGCCTTATCCATGTAACCGAGCATTAATACCTTGCCCGATAAGTGATTTTGGATCACGGCAGGAATAAGCCCATCCTGTTTGTCCCAATCCAGCTCGCTGAAATCCGACTTAGTGTTTGTTTGCGTTGACATAGTATTCACTCTTAATCTGTTTGTAGAACCTAGAACCTAGAACCTAGAACCTAGAACCTAGAACCTAGAACCTAGAACCGCTCTAGCGTCTAATCGCGATCCCTTCGGCCGCTAAATAGGCTTTTAATTCACCGATGTTGATAATCGCCTTGTGGAATACGCTCGCCGCCAGCGCCGCATCGACCTTAGCTTCAATAAATACATCGCGAAAATGCGCCATAGTCCCTGCACCGCCAGAGGCAATTAAAGGTACGTCACAGATGGCACGAACAAGACTTAACTGCTTGATATCATAGCCGCCGCGCACGCCGTCTTGGTTCATCACATTGAGCACGATTTCACCACAACCTCGTTTTTGCACTTCTTCAACCCAGTCTTGGGTGAACCACACCGTATCCTTAGTCGCCGCTTCATCGCCGGTAAATTGCTTTACCTTATAGCTGTTGCTGGTGGCATCGAAAAAGGAGTCGATACCAATCACGATACATTGGCGGCCGAACTCGTCCTGCAGGCGCGAGATCAAACTCGGATCGGTTAAGGCGGGCGAGTTAATCGAAATCTTATCCGCCCCAAAGGCTAATAATTCACGGGCTTGGCTAATGGTTTTAATGCCACCTGCCACGCAGAAGGGAATATCAATCTGCTCCGCCACGCGGCTCACCCAAGATTTATCGACCACACGTTCGTGGGCGCTGGCGGTAATGTCATAAAATACCAGCTCATCGGCGCCTTCTTCGGCATAACGCGCGGCTAAGGGCACGATATCACCGACAATTTCGTGGTTACGAAACTGCACGCCTTTCACTACTTTACCGTCTTTCACATCTAAACAGGGGACTAGTCGTTTGGCCAGCATTGGATTGCCTCCACCACGTTAAACTGATTGATAAGCAAGGCTTTGCCTATAATGATGCCCGCCGCGCCGCTGTCACGCACGGCGGCAACATCCTCAAGAGTCGCAATACCGCCGGAGGCTTGCCAAGCGATATCGGGATAACTTGCAGCAATTTCTTGATAAAGCGCGGTATTCGCGCCCGTTAAGGTGCCGTCACGGCTAATATCAGTTACTAGCGCATGCTTTAAGCCGACCGCGCTAAAGGTTTCTACGAGGGATTCTAAACTCTTACCGCCGCCACTTTGCCAACCGGATACGGCGACAATTTTCTCGCCGCTTTGGTTGATATTGACATCGAGTGCGAGGCAAATCGCTTCGCTGCCGTATTTGATAAACCATTGTTTGACTAACTCAGGTTCTTTCACCGCCAGTGATCCAATCACCACACGTTTTACGCCGATAGCTAATAATTCAGTGACTTGCTCTTCAGTACGAATACCGCCGCCCACTTGAATATTAGCGTTTAGTCCCGCCACGAGTTGACTGATAAGGAGAGTTTGGCGTTTAGCGGGATCTTTCGCGCCTGTTAAATCAACAATATGTAACCACTTCGCGCCTTGTGCCTCATAGGATTGCAGCTGCGCCAAAGGACTTAAATCAAAGGTGGTCTGCTGACCGTAATCACCTTGATAGAGGCGTACGACATTGCCATCAATTAAATCAATTGCAGGAATAATCATAAGATTAGATCCTTGATTGATTTGTTTATAAATGATTCATTAGTAAGTGGTTTTTTAATAAGTAATTTATTCATTGGTCAGCCTTCTTTACACCCGCTTGGCCATCAGCAGAGCTGCTTTGCAGCGCTTCGTTCATCAGAGCTTCGTTCATCTGTAACTCGTCCATCTGTAAAAAGTTACGCAGAATTTGCGCGCCCACGGCGGCACTTTTTTCGGGGTGGAACTGCACGCCCATAAAGTTGCCTTTGCCGATGGCGGCGCTAAAACCTTCACCATAAGTACATTCGGCTAAGGTAAATTCACTTAATGGCGCGCGGTAACTGTGGACGAAATACACATAACTGCCATCTTCAATACCCGCAAACAGCGGGTGAACGTTAGGGCTGTTGGCGCCTTGTGAGTTTGTTGTTAGCTTAAGTTGGTTCCAGCCCATGTGCGGTAAAGGTAGGCTTTCAGCTTTGAGTAACTGCGTATCCAGCTCACAAATGTCGGTTGGGATTATGCCTAAGCACTCACAATCTTGACCTTTGCCGCCGCGCTCCTTAGAAATCGCCGCGAGCATTTGCATGCCAAGGCACACGCCCAGCACAGGTTGAGTCAGGCCTTGAATGAGTTCGACTAAGCCTTTTTCATGCAAAGACGCCATGGCCGCACCCGCCGTACCCACACCCGGCAGCACCACGCGTTTTGCCGCTTTGATTTTGGCTTTATCGTCTGTGACCAATACCTTAGCGCCTAAACGCTCGAAGGCGAAACGTACTGAGCTTAAATTGGCGCAGCCCGTGTCTATGATGACGGTTTCAGCATCTGGCGATTCATTTGCTGTTAATTGCTGGCCGGCTGTTAATAGAGTGTCTTGTTGCATCCTAACCTCTTAAACGATTTATGCTGATGCCTTAAAGCACGCCTTTGCTCGATGGCAGAATATCGCCTTCGACTTTAACCGCTTGGCGTAGCGCGCGGCCGAGCACTTTAAACAGGGCTTCGACCTTGTGGTGATCGTTATCGCCTTCGGTCGACACATGCAGCGTACAGCGCAGGCCATCGGCAAAGGAGCGGAAGAAGTGTGGCACCATTTCTGTGGCCATTTCGCCTACGTGCTCACGTTCAAAATCGGCCGAGAATTTGATAAAAGGACGGCCAGAGATATCCAGCAGACATTCGCCCTTGGCTTCGTCCATCGGCAGAATAAAGCCGAAACGGGCAATGCCGCGTTTGTCACCGAGCGCTTGGCGCAGGGCATCACCTATGGCCAGCGCAGTGTCTTCCACGCTGTGGTGATCGTCGATTTCCAGATCGCCATCGACTTTCACATCCATTCTAAAATTACCGTGGGTGGCAATTTGATCGAGCATATGGTCGAAAAAGCCAATGCCAGTGTCGATTTTGCCTTTAACGGGGCTGTCGAGATCAACAGTCACACGAATATCGGTTTCTTTGGTGGTGCGCACGACCGTCGCGGTGCGGCCTTTATTGAGCAGCGCATCGGCGATGGCGTTCCAACCTAAAGTGTCGCGTTGATATTTAAGGCTTTTAATGCCCATGGCATTGCCCAGTTCCACATCGGTTTCGCGATCGCCAATCACCGCCGATTGAGTGAAATCGATGCAGCCTTGGGTGAGATAGTCTTTTACTAGCCCAAGCTTAGGTTTACGGCAACTGCAATTTTCATCATTAAAGTGTGGGCAAATCACCACATCTTCGAAGTTCACCCCTTGGCTTTTGAGGATTTGCATCATCATATTGTGGGGCGCGTCGAAATCTTCCTGCGGGAAAGACGGTGTGCCAAGGCCGTCTTGATTGCTGACCATGACTAAACAAAATCCCGCCTTTTGCAGACGTAGCAAAGCGGGGATCACCTGTGGCTCAAACACTAATTTAGCCAGGCTATCGACCTGTTTGTCGGTGACGGGTTCTTCAATCAAGGTGCCATCGCGGTCGATAAACAGAATTTTTTGTGCAACGTTCGGGATAAATTGTGGGTTCATGGCTCTACCTTCAAATTCAATTCGTTTAGCTAATGCTTAAGCTGATTTTACCTTCAGCGCGGCATTCGCTTTTTATTGGTTTTATTAGTTTTTATGTTCAGTTACTTATTATTCGTTTCTGGTGATTGCTCAGTGCTTTGCGATTCAAATAAATTCACTAACACATCGGTATCCGCCTTTGAACTGAAGCTAAAGCGGATTGCCTTGGCAAGCCTTGGATCTTTGTAGGCGCGGGCAACAACGCCGCTGCCTTGCAGTAACGCCGCGACCTTGGCGACATCATCAAATTCAGCCAGCACATAATTGCCGTTAGGCTTAAGCACGCGGGCGCGCGAATCTGAACTATTCGATTTTGAACAATAAGCGCTGATCGCCGCTGTGAGTCTGGCGCCTTGCTCATTTAATTCTGCGACTTGCACTTTCATCCGCGCAACGCTTACGCTTGATAGCGCTTGCGTGGCGACCTCACTCACTGGCAGCGGCACAGGATAGGGCGCAATCACGCGCATAACAATTTCGACTACGGCCTCGTTTGCTAGCATAAAACCACAGCGTGCGCCGGCGAGTGCAAAGGCTTTTGATAGGGTGCGCAGTACCACTAGATTCGGATAGCTTTCCAGTAAATCCGCCACACTGTATTCAGGGCAAAACTCAATATAGGCCTCATCGATGACCACAAGCGAATCGGGCAGGGCTTTGATCGCTTGCTCGATAATGGCTTTGTCGATCACAGTCCCAGTCGGATTATTGGGATTACAGATAAACACCAGTTTTGCGCCGCGAACGTCCTCGGCATAGCTTGTCGGCAAGCCATATTCCGCGCTGAGAGTTAACGCTTTAACGCCCACATTAAAGGTGTTCGCACTGATGGCATACATGCCGTACGTCGGGCCAAAGCAGGCAATGCTGTCGACGCCTGGAATACAAAAGGCGCGAATTAACAGTTCTATCGCTTCATCGGCGCCGCGGCTGGCGACTATCTTGCTGGCGCTTACGCCGCTGTATTCGCTGTAGGCATTGATAAGCTGCGGCGGTTGGCATTCTGGGTAACGATTCAATTTCGATAAATCGAGCGCAGCCGTATCGACATTATTAAACGGCGATTCGTTGGCATTGATCCAAATATCACCACGACCGCCCAGTCTGCGAGCACTCTGATAGGGCGTTAAATCCAGTAATTCAGGGCGCGCTAGGCGCTCGGCTAAATTTAGCGACGCCGATTGCGCTAACGTTGATGGTGCTAACGTCGATGCTAATGCTGCGGGTTCTGCTGTTTTTTCCATGCTGCTCACTTGGCTCATTTTCTTCACTCAGCTCTATTTTCAATCACTTAAGCGCTAATCATTTAAGATCTAGGCGGATCATTTCTCTAGGCTAGCTAGACGAATGGCTACGGCATTTTTGTGCGCATCGAGCAATTCGTTACTGGCTAACGTCATGACCGCTTGCCCCAATCCGATTAAGCCCTTAGCACTGAGTTCCTGCACGGTAAAGCGGCGGCTAAAATCGGCTAATGACAGGCTCGACACGGCGCGGCTGTAACCGTAAGTCGGCAGCACGTGGTTGGTGCCACTGGCATAATCGCCAACAGATTCAGGTGTATAGGGGCCTAAAAACACTGAGCCAGCGGCGCGAATGTTTTTCAGCACCTCACGGGGTAAGCGCGTTTGAATGATCAAGTGCTCAGGCCCATATTGATTGGAAACCTGCGCGGCTTGCAGCATATTGTCCACAACCAAAGTACGACTGCTCAGTAGCGCCGTTGCCGCGATATCACAACGCGGCAGGACGGCGAGTTGTCTCGTCAGCGCATCATTCACACTATCGGCGATAGCTTGCGAATCCGTCACTAAAATCACTTGTGAATCAGGGCCGTGCTCCGCTTGTGAAAGCAAATCGGCGGCGATAAATTCGCAATTGGCGTCGCTATCGGCAATCACTAACACCTCAGAAGGGCCAGCGGGCATATCGATACACACAGTGCAGCGACCATCCTGTGACACTAAGCGTTTAGCTTCAGTCACATAGCGGTTACCTGGGCCAAAAATCTTATCGACCGCCGGAATCGTTTCCGTGCCAAAGGCCAGTGCTGCAATCGCCTGCGCGCCGCCCACTTGATAGATTTCAGTGATCCCACAGGCATTGGCGGCATAGATAATGGCATCGTTGATGGGCGGTGGGCTGACTAACACTCTTTGTTCGCAGCCGGCAATTTTGGCGGGCAGGGCAAGCATCATCACGGTCGAAATCAATGGCGCGCTGCCACCGGGGATATATAAACCCACTTTTTCAATCGGTTCGCTACGTAGCTCGCAGCGTACTCCCGCCTCGGTTTCCATATCAATCGGGCGAAATTGCTGGGCGCTGTGAAACACATCTATGTTCGCCATGGCTTTGGATATCGCCGCTTTCAGCTCTGGCGATACCCGTGCGCTTGCCGCCGTTATTTCGGCTTCGCCCATACGGAGTTCACCAATCTTAGCGCTATTGAAGCCATCAAATTTTTGATTAAATTCTTGAATGGCGGCATCACCCCGCGTCGCCACCGCATCGAGAATGGCGCGAACGCTTTGCTCTAAGCCACTGTCACCGATTAAGGGTGAGCGTTTCAGCGCCGTTTTTTGCTCGGCGGTTGATAAGGTTGACCAAGTTAGGATTTCCATACATTACCCCATCATTTTTTCGATTGGCATCACCAGAATCGAGCTGGCACCGAGTGCGGTTAGCTGTTCCATAGTATCCCAGAACAAATCTTCAGTACTGACGGCGTGGATAGCGACGCGGTTAGTATCATCATTTAATGGCAATACGGTGGGGTTTTCAGCACCGGGCAGCAGGGCGACGATTTGGTCTAAGGTTTCGGTTGGCGCGTGCAGCAGGATGTATTTGCTCTCACGGGCGCGGATAACGCCGTTGACGCGGGATAGAATTTTGTCGATGAGTGCTTGTTTAGTCGGCGTTTGGGTTTGGGTCGACTGAATGATGCAGGCCATAGAGCGGTAAATTACTTCGGTTTCGTATAAACCGTTGGCTTCTAAGGTAGCGCCCGTTGACACGAGATCACAAATCCCATCGGCAAGGCCGGCACGTGGGGCGACTTCAACCGAGCCTTTTAACATACAGTCGCGATAAGTTATGCCTTTTTGTTGCATAAAACGGCGCAGCAGGTTCGGGTAAGAAGTGGCGATGCGTAATCCTTCTAACGAGGAGGCATCGGCGTAACTGAATTCTGTTGGTACGGCTAACGAGAGGCGACATGATCCGAAATCTAACTGACGCAGTTTGAGGCAATCTGCGGGCTTGTTCAGTGTTTGACGCTCGATTTGTTCTTCTTCGAGCACGTTTTCACCGATAATCCCCATATCAACCACGCCGTCCATGACCAATCCTGGGATATCATCATCACGAACGCGCAGTAAATCGATAGGCATATTGTCGGCGTGAGCGATAAGGCGTTGTTCATTAATGGAAAATTTAACACCACAGCTTTTTAGCAGTTGCTGAGAGTCAGTAGAAAGACGACCAGATTTTTGGATGGCGATGCGTAAACGGTTCGATTCAGTCATAGTGTTATCTCGCTCAAAAGTATCAAAATTAAAAGATTCAAAAGTGTGTTGTTTAATCGGTTTAATACGCCTTGCCGTTCAATGGGCTCTAGCTAAGTAATCTAGCTAAGATCTCTAACTAACGTATTGATAATTTATAAAATATCTAAAATTTCTATTAAAATTAAAATCAAAATTAAAACCCAAATTAACGCCTAAATGCAAAAACCCCCGGAATTCCTTCCAGGGGTTTATGATCATCTTGAATCAGTCCGCCAGAAGGATATAGTCCTCCGGCAGTGAGCATCCGAAGGCTACCGCATATGGTGGTGATGGTGGTGGATAGCGTTCAGTAGTGGGCTCATTTTACTCTCTCGGTATTAAACTTTATTGGCTCAACTGCTCGAAATACAGTAAAGCGTTGAATGCGTTGTTACGGACGTCTATCCGTATAAGTGGATTTAAACTAACCGCTTTTATGAGCCTTTGCAACAGCAATTTTGAATTAAATGAGAATATTTATGCGTTTTTGTGAAAGGCAGGTGGTTATCGCTAAATAAAGCGATTGAGTCTATTTGTTGAGGGGATGTTTAAAGTGGGCCGAAATGTGTTGGTAAGTCGTGCCGAACTAGCATCAGCGTAATCTGTTCCAATGACCGAGAAAGTCGTGAAGTCAATGTGTATGTAATCATTAAGCACAGTCATTCCAGTGACACGCCGTGAATATATCCATATATGCCGCCGTCGAGCCTTCAGCGACGAGTTTATGGCGAGTCACTGGGGAAACAATGGCAATTAATGCTGCGCGTACTCAAATATCTTGTTTTGGGAGCTTTGTATCAAAACTGACTACCCATAATGAACAGCTTTAAATGGCGGCTCATGTATGGCGCGAGGGAAAGAACCCGCGAAATTATCCTTGCTAACTTGTAGTCTTATCTTAAATCAGCATAATGCTTCGAGCCGTTAAGCTTAACGCTATCGTTTACCGCCGCGGCTTGCGGTACTAACCAGTGCTTGTGGTTAATTAAAGTCATCACAATGCACTCGCTCAGCAGCCCGCAGCAGCTTATAGTGTGGCCTTACTGCATGGTTTCTATAACGTTTCCTAACACCTTGATAAAGGATTGATTCTCCCTTTGACTCGCTCCCGCCAACCGACATCAAAGCATGCTTCTTCTAAAGAAATTGTGGCTAAGCCTGCTGCCGCAAAAGGCGCTGCTGCGGTGAGCCGACTTGCGTCTGAAGTGCAACGCGCATTTTTGCCCGATGGAGTATTGTCTAAGCACATTCAAGGGTTTAGTGCGCGAACAAGCCAAATGCAAATGGCGCAGCAAGTGAGTGAGGCGATAGCGTCTAAGAGTAATGTGGTGATTGAGGCGGGCACAGGGGTGGGTAAAACCTTTGCATATTTGATCCCCGCGATATTGAGCGGCAAGCAAGTTATCGTCAGTACGGGCAGTAAAAATCTGCAAGAGCAGTTGTTTTTTAAAGACTTACCCGCGCTGGTCGCCATGTTGGGAATTGAGCCCAAACTGGCGCTGCTTAAGGGGCGCAATAATTATCTGTGCCAGTGGCGACTCGATAAGCAAATGAGCGAGGCGACACATATCGATGCGCGTTTATTGGATGATTTGTTGAAAATCAATCAGTGGGCGAGCACCTGTAAAGATGGCGATATTGGCGGCTTGACCTCAGTACCTGAGAATTCCTCGGCGCTGCCGCTCGTGGTCAGTACCAAAGAAAGCTGTATTGGTAAGCGCTGCGATTTTTATGATGCCTGCTTTACGCGCAAGGCGCGCAGCCGTGCCATGGATGCCAAAATTATTGTGGTTAACCACCATTTATTTTTCGCCGATAGCGTACTCAAAGACACGGGCTTTGCCGAGTTACTGCCCGATCCCGACGTAGTGATTTTCGATGAAGCGCATTTATTACCCGATATTTGCGTTAACTATTTTGGCCAGCAATGTTCGAGTCGCACTATCGATGATTTTATTCAAAAGCTACTCGCTATTTATCAGACCGAACTCAGTGATACGGGGCAACTCGCCCAATTTTGTCAGCGTTGCCTCGCTAAATTAAGTGACTGGCATAATCAGTTATATTCCTGCGGTGAATCCGACTGGCGTTTAGTGCTGGGCAATAAAGCGCTCGCGGCGGCGTCATGGGATTTATTAGCGGAATTAACTGCGCTGCAGAATTTATTAATGGCCCATATTGGCCGCAGTGAATTGTTAGATGATATCGCCATCAAGTTGGCGGAGCTGAATAATAAGCTCAGTGTGTTTTTTAACTGCGATAATAATCTGGCGGCCTACAGCATTGAATTTGGTAGTCGTTTTGTGGTGCTGCGAATTTCACCCATCAATATTGCCCGTGAGTGCCAGCAGTTATTTGTGCCTGAAACCAGCTGGATATTTACCTCGGCAACTTTGCAGGTTAATCGCAGCCTTACCCATTTCGCCCGAGAAATGGGCATCGTCGATGCGCAGCAAAGTATTCTCGACAGTCCCTTCGATTATCCCCACCAAGCGGTATTTTGTGTGCCGAGACAACTTGGCAGCGTGACCAATCAACAGCAAGCATTAAAACAGCTGGTGGAGGTGTGCGTGCAAGCGATAGACGCAGCGCAGGGACGGACTTTTATTCTTTTTACCAGCCATAAAATGCTCGAACAAGCAGCGTTGGCACTGCGAACTCGCACTCAGTATCCGCTGCTGGTACAAGGTCAAGCGGGTAAACAGAGTCTGCTGACTAAGTTTCGCCAACTCGGCAATGCGGTATTGCTCGGCACCAGTAGTTTTTGGGAAGGGGTGGATGTGCGCGGCAAATTGTTAAGCTGCGTGATCATCGACAAATTACCTTTTGTGTCGCCGGATGAGCCCCTGTATCGTGCCCGAGCCGACAATGTGAGTCGTCAGGGACTCGATCCTTTTACTGAAGTGTCCTTACCTCAGGCGATTATTGCGCTGAAACAAGGTGTTGGCCGTCTTATTCGCGATGAAAAAGATCGTGGTGTGCTGATCCTTTGTGATAATCGCATTGTGAATCGCTATTACGGCCAAGCCTTTTTAAACTCACTGCCGCCGATGGCGCGCACCCGCGACCTAGATAAAGCGCTGGAATTTTTAAGACAGATCCCTTAGAGCTGCTCCCTTAAAGCCGATCACTTAAAACAAATTCCTTAAGGCAGCTCGCTTGAGGAAGTGTTCTAAAAGTTCGAAAGCTTACAACGAATTCATAAACAACGGGCTGGCGAGAGTTTCGCAAGCCCGTTTTTACCTAGATAAACCCATGTCTGTGGCTGATTGCTATTAGAAACTTGCCGTCACGCCCGCATAAATACTGCGGCTCTTTTGAATGTAATCAAGATCGGTAGCCACTTGGTCGCGCTCAGCATCCGTTAGGTTAGTGACGCCGAGTTTGACTCTGAACATAGGATTAATTTGGTAATTTGCCCCTAGGTCGAGTGAACCATAACCTTCTGATTTTACATTGGTGCGTAGATACTGATCGCCAGTGTAGTGGTAGGCGATAAAGGTGGATAAGTCATCCAATGCCTGCCATTGCAGTTTCAGGTTGTAGCTGTCATCCGGCGTTAGGGTAAAAGGCGCGCCATTTTGCTTATCTTCGGCATCGGTTTTACTGTAATTACCGCTAATGCTGACCGTGTCACTTACATCGTACCAAGCCTGCAGTTCCCAACCAGTGATCTTAGCTTCGTTCACGTTTTGGTAAGTTAATACTGCACCGGGCGTTCTATCCCAAGTTTCTGTGATGATTTTATTTTCTACATCATTGTGGAAGTAGGTGATCGAGCCACCAAAATCCGTGGTTTGATATTGGGTCGATAACTCGTAGTTCACTGAGGTTTCGGGCTGTAGATCGGGATTCCCCGCAACGGTGCAGGCGCCGCGACAAGCGGGGATAATATAATCGGCTTGGGATTGCGACATATTTGGCGCTTTAAATGCCTTGCCACCGCCACCTTTGATCACCCATTCAGAGCTTAAGTTATACACCAAATACACGCGTGGGCTAAATTCGGTGCCGTACACATCGTGGTGATCGACGCGCCCCCCTAAGGTGATATTGAGTTCGCCTAAGCTAAATTCATCTTGCAGATACAAGGCCGACTGGCTGTCGTCTAAGGTGCCATCACCCAAAATATTGCGGCTGTTTTCAAGCTGAGTCCAACGGTATTCCGCGCCGCTGGTTAACATGTGATCCCCCAGTAAGACTGTGGTTTGGCCGTCGAGATTGTGGTTGGTTTGGGTGATATGCCCAATCTCGGCGATCAGCGCCGAGTCGTCAGTTACCTCAACATTTTCATAGTAATAGCGCAGGCGAGTATCGCCCCAGTTCCAGTGGCCATTGTGGGTTAGACCTGAGCTTATCCGCTCGGCTCGTTGGTTATTGGTGAGAATTGTGCCGTAGTTATTCCAATCCGATTCGCGTTCGTCGTTGGCGTAACTTAAATCAAATTGCAGATCTTGCTGGCTATCAATCAACCATTGCAGGTTAGCGAGGGCGCTGATTTCATCTCTGTCTTCTAACGCATCGATTGTGGGTTTTAAATCTGAGCGCCAGGCATCACGTTGATTGCTGTCGACGATTAAGTTTGCCAGCAGTTTATCTTTGATTAGCGCGCCGCTGGTGTAGAAATTGTACTTAGTGCTGTCGCCACCTTTGCCGCTGGTGGGCGTATCGTATTGCACGCCGACACTGGTCTGCCAGTCGTCAGTGGGTTGGCGCAAAATCACGTTAACCACGCCGCCTAAGGCTTCGGAGCCATACAGGGAGGACATAGGCCCGCGCACGACTTCGATACGCTCAATGGCAGACATTGGAATAGAGGACAAGTCAAAATCGTTGCCATAACCGGAGGTTAGTGCTTCGCGGGAGTTGACTCGGCGACCGTTGATTAAGATCAGCGTGTAGTCCGAATCCAGTCCGCGCAAGCTAATTTCATTGCGACCATAGGGCGTGCCTTCGCTGATGTTCACACCCTGTAAATAACGCACTGCGCTGGCCAGATCGTCAATCACTAGCGCTTCAAGTTCACTGCGGTTTATCACAGACACAGATGCGGGCGCCGACAGTTCTGTATGCTTAGTTTGCGTTGCTGTGATCACCATACGTTCCATTTCTGCTGTGGCATCTTGAGTCGTTGCGGCACTTGCCCAGGCTGCGGGTAACAACAGACTTAAGCCAATGGCGCGTGATAGGCGGTTCAGCGTAAGAGTCGATTTTGTGGCAGATGCGTGACAGATTAGGCGAGTACGGCGGATAAATCGGGACATATCATTCTTCCTTGGGTAATTTCGGCGAATGATAATTATTCTTAAATAGTGCATCAAGAGCACAGATCCCGCTTTTGTGTAAAGGCTATGTAAATTTTACTGTTTAATAACAGCATGATAGCGGGTATGTCTGTTGAGGGAAGCTTGCACTTCTAAGCTGATGTTGCTGAGAAACAAATATGAGAAAGTGAGTGTGATCAGCGAATGTGAGAAGCGAATACGAAATAGCGAATGCGAAAAAGTGAAACGCCGCGGTGAGGTAAATCGCGTAAAAATAGTGAGATTAGCCACAAGTTGTCGACAGCTTCTACAGATTAACTCAAGCCGTAATTATATTTGCATGATTTTAAAGGGTATTTTAATTGGCATACGCTTTGCTGATACTTCTGCTGCAGATGTGTGGCGCTATGCAGTTTTGTGATGTGGAGCGTCGCCATAAAAATTTACAGCCAACATTCACGGAGAGAATATGAATCCAGCATTCTATAGCCTAGCCACAGTCGCCGTTTTAACTTTGTCACTCGCCACTACCGAACCCGCTGTTGCCACAGATGCGTCCGCATTAGCTAATGCAGCATCAGTTAAAACCGCTGAGGCTCCACATGCAGGCACTGTGCAACCCGCTGCCTTAGAAGATACCTTATCTACCCAAATTGCAGCAGTGGATTTTGCAGTGTTTGACAGTTTCAATAAGTGCGCAGCCCCCGCTGAACTCAAGAAACACGCAGCGTTTTTCACTGAAGATGTTGAGTTCTACCACGATAGAGGTGGCGTAACGTGGAACCGTAAAGACATGATCGCCAATACCGAAAAATACGCCTGTGGCCATTACCGCCGCGAGTTAGTTGCGGGTACGATGAAAGTGTTTCCGGTGAAAGAGTTTGGCGCGATAGAGCAAGGCGTTCACCGTTTTTGCAGCTTTGAAACCGGCAGTTGCGATGGCCTAGCTGACTTTGTGATCGTATGGCGCAAACAGAACGAACAGTGGAAAGCCACTCGAGTGTTGAGCTATGGACATAGAACCGCCGAGATCAAAACGGACTAAACCAAAGCTAGCTTTTAACAAGAAACTAGCCTCTAACAAAATGCAGTAATCGATTATTTGCGGGCATAGCCACATCTTGCTCGAGTGTTAAGCCTTGCTTGCTGGCTAAACTGCAAATCCATTCGATATCGCGAATGCCGCTGGCGGGATCGCGCTGTTTTAAAAAGGTATCGAATTGGTGATTGCTGTCACTGCTAAATTCGCCTTGGTAGTTAAAGGGACCGTAAATGCAAAGAGTCTTGAGTTGGGGGAGATACAGACCAAGACCAGTAAAAAACGCTTCAACCATATTTTTGCTCATAATATGCAAAGTGTTCGCAGTAAATACGCCATCAATATCAGGTGTTAATCCCTCCACCGGCCATGGCGCGGTAACATCAAGGATAAGCGGTAAAGCTAGATTTGCCCCAGCATTAAATAGCCCGCCTTCTTGCTCACACCTTGCGCTAATGCCACCAATATACTCAGCTTGATCGCTGGTTTGCCAGATTAAATGGGGAAGATTTGCTGCAAAATACACCGCATGTTGGCCCGTGCCACTGCCGATTTCGAGTACATGTTGGTTGAGTGAGAATGCCTGCGTTAATACGGCTAAAATCGGCGCTTTGTTGTTTTCGCACGCTTGTGAAAACGGCAATTGGGTAAGTGGCTGGGCAATGGGTAATAGTGACATAATGGACTCTAGGCAGTTGAGATTAAAAGAGTATGGCGCCGGACAAGCCTATCTTAAACCAGCAAAAAGCATAAGGCTTAAAAGATAAAATGAGCCACGCTTTAATATTCGGCGCCTAAGCTCATGTTCTTAATCTCTGGCTCCTTAATCTCTAGCCCCATAATAACAGGGCCGCCATTTCAGATACTTTCATCTCAAGCTTTTCGATTTCAGGCTCGTCAAGCAGGAGCCAGCCCAACTCCCTTTGTTATATCCAGCAAGCGGTTAGTACAAGCCACTATTGACCTCGATCTCAACTCAGATATACTCTCAAATTCTGAACGCTTGTAAAAAATATAAAACAACCGTCGGCGGAAAACGTGTTAACACTCGCGCCTATAAACTAAGACTCAACACTCATTATCAGCACACAGCTTTTAGTACTTAACGTTCAACACTCTATCAGCACACAGCTTTTAGTACTTAACGTTCAACACTCAACTTTTAATATTTAACTTTCAACACTTAACTTTCAACATCAAGGAATGACTATGCCAGCACAGCGTTGCGCCTCCTACTACAATGCCACCATAAACCAAGAGTCGAATTATCCTCAGTTAGAAGGTGACATTCGCGTCGATGTGGTGATTGTCGGTGGCGGGTTTACCGGTGTAGCAACGGCGCTGGAATTATCCGAGAAGGGCTACAAGGTGGCACTTATTGAGGCTAATAAAATTGCGTGGGGCGCAACCGGACGCAACGGCGGGCAGGTGACGGGCAGTTTGTCTGGCGATGCGGCGATGACAAAACAGCTGCGTCGTCAGATTGGCAATGAAGCTGAAGATTATGTGTGGAATTTACGTTGGCGCGGCCATGACATTATTAAAAATCGGGTGGCCAAGTACGGCATAGAGTGTGATTTAAAGTTTGGTCATATTCAAACCGCTTACCAGATGCAGCATATGCACGAGCTTAAGGCTATGCATGATGAAGCGCAGCGTCGCGGCATGGGGGAGTTTATGACCTTGGTCTCCGCCGATGAAATGCCCGCCTATTTAGGCTCGCCCTTGTATCACGGCGGCTTAGTTAATCGGCGCAATATGCATTTGCACTCAGTCAATTTATGTCTTGGTGAGGCCCGCGCCGCAGCAGGTCTTGGGGCGTTGATCTTTGAAAACTCGCCCGTGCTCGATATTGAGGAGGGCGATCTTGCTACCGTTGTCACCGCCAAGGGAAAAGTGCGCGCCAATAGCGTGCTGATCGCGGGGAATGCCTACCATAAACTCGCGCGTCCTCAACTGCGCGGCATGTTATTTCCAGCGTCCTTAGGCAATTGTGCTACTGCAATTTTGCCTGATGAGATCGCTTCGCAAATCAATCCGCAGGATTTAGCCGTGTACGATTGTCGCTTTGTGCTGGATTACTATCGCCTGACTGCAGATAAACGGTTGATGTTCGGTGGTGGCACTAACTACAGCGGCCGCGATCCTAAAAATGTGGCGGCGGAATTACGGCCTGCAATTGAGCGTACGTTTCCACAATTAAAGGGCGTTGATATCGAATTTGCCTGGGCGGGAATGGCAGGAATTGTGATTAACCGTATCCCGCAGCTCGGCAAAGTATCGCCTAATGTATTCTATTGCCAAGGATATTCTGGGCATGGGGTGGCGACATCACACATTATGGCTGAGATCATGGCCAATGCGATGGATGGACAATTACGTGAATTTGATTTGTTTGCCGGCATGCGCCATATCCGTATTCCGTTAAATGAATGGTTCGGCAATCAAGCGCTGGCGTTAGGCATGTTGTATTACACTTTACGGGAAAACTGGCGCTAGTTTGCGGCGTCTTGTCTGTTATCGCTTCGTTTGTTCGAACTGAGTAATCCGCTCAACAACAGACGGCTCCACAATAAACCTCTCAGCAATAGATTTTTTAGCAACAGACTGCTCCACAAAATACTGCTCAACAACCAGATGTTCAGAAAAAGATTAGTCCTGTTCGATGAGTTTTTCGGCGAGGTAATCGACTAATACTCGGATCTTGGCCGACAGGTGGCGGTTTTGTGGATAGAGCGCCCAAATGCCTTCTTTGGCTTCGCGGTGACCGTCGAGTAAGGACAGTAAACGTCCTGCATTTATATCTTCTTCAATATAATAATCAGGCAGTTGTACTATACCAATTCCCTTTAGCGCCGCATCCCTTAATGCGTAGCCGCTGTTACAATTGAGATTGCCGCGCACTTTGATATTGCGCTCACGGCCATTTTCCACAAAGCGCCAGTAATTATGATTACCGATCAAACAATTGTGCTGGCTAAGTTCAGATAAGGTATGGGGCTGACCGTACTTTTCCACATAACTCGGTGAGGCGGCCACATAGTGAGTACGGCTGCTTAAGGGTTTGGCCATTAAACTTGAGTCGGCGAGTTTGCCGAGGCGAATGGCCAGATCGTAACCACCTTCAATCAAGTCTAAGGTGCGATTGGTCAAGTCGACGCTAAATTCAACGCTGGGATATTGCACCATAAAATCATTGAGTAACGGCATGATAAATTTCTCGCCATAGGCCACGGGCGCCGTGAGCTTGACTAGGCCTTGGGGTGAGTCCTTTAGGTTTGAGATGGCGCGCTCGGCTTCTTCTAACCCCGTTTGTAATTGGCGGCAATGACGATAATAAATGGTGCCTTCTTCGGTTAGCGACACTTTGCGGGTGGTGCGGTAAAACAGCTTAGTGCCGAGACGATTCTCTAAGGCGCTGACTTGACGGCTCACGTGGGCGGTGGAGATATTCAGTCGCTGCGCCGCTAAGGTAAAACTTTCAGCCTCAGCCACTGCGACAAACTCAGAAATGCCATCCCAGAGATACATTGTTGTTGCTCAGTAAAAATGAATTGCTTGAATACTAGATTGTCTCTCGCTGAGAAACAAATACAATCTTACTATTGATTAGCATCAGTGCAGTAGCATCAGTTCAACAGCATAAGTGCAATGGGCATCTGCGTATGCGTTGGCCCTTATGCAGAGCTCTTTATGCTGAGTCCGTATGTTTGAGCCAATATGCTTGAACCAATAGGCTTTAGCTCAAGTTGAATCGATTACAACAATAATTTTCTCTTATTACCTATCAAGGGACGGTAACAATGTCGAACGAAAATCCGCAGTTTATTAAATCAAAGGCCGCTGTTGCTTGGGGACCAGGACAACCACTGAAGATTGAAGAAGTGGATGTGATGTTACCTAAAGCGGGCGAAGTCTTAGTGCGCATTGTGGCCACAGGCGTGTGTCACACGGACGCGTTTACCCTGAGCGGTGACGATCCTGAAGGCGTATTCCCAGCAATTCTAGGCCACGAAGGCGGCGGTATCGTTGAGCAAGTGGGCGAGGGCGTGACCAGCGTGCAAGTGGGCGATCATGTGATCCCACTTTATACCCCTGAGTGCGGCGAGTGTAAGTTCTGCCTATCGGGCAAAACGAATCTGTGCCAAAAAATTCGTGCGACCCAAGGTAAAGGCTTAATGCCCGATGGCACCACGCGTTTTTATCTCGATGGTAAGCCAATTTTCCATTACATGGGCTGCTCGACTTTCTCTGAATATACTGTGCTGCCGGAAATCTCATTGGCGAAAGTCAATAAGAGCGCACCATTAGAAGAAATTTGTCTGTTAGGTTGTGGCGTGACTACCGGTATGGGCGCTGTGATGAACACGGCCAAAGTGGAAGAAGGCGCGACCGTGGCGATTTTCGGCCTCGGCGGTATCGGTTTATCGGCGATCATTGGTGCGACTATGGCAAAAGCCAGCCGCATTATCGCCATTGATATCAACGAATCTAAGTTCGAGTTAGCTAAAAAACTCGGCGCGACCGATTGCATCAACCCTAAATTACTCGATAAGCCTATCCAAGAGGTAATCGTTGAAATGACAGACGGCGGCGTAGATTACTCATTTGAGTGTATCGGCAACGTCAACGTGATGCGCAGCGCTTTAGAGTGTTGTCATAAGGGTTGGGGCGAGTCGGTCATCATCGGTGTTGCCGGTGCAGGGCAAGAGATTTCAACCCGTCCATTCCAGCTTGTTACTGGTCGAGTGTGGCGCGGTTCTGCTTTTGGCGGCGTGAAAGGACGTTCTGAACTGCCACACATTGTTGAGCGTTACATGGCGGGTGAGTTTAAGCTCGATGACTTTATCACGCACACTATGGGGCTTGAGCAAATCAATGAAGCGTTCGAGCTGATGCACGAAGGTAAGAGCATCCGCAGCGTGATCCATTTTGATAAATAAGCGGTTTCGCACTGTCAATTGATGCTTCAGCTTGATGTGACAAACCGGCAGACAGATGCAAATCTGTCTGCTGTGTTCACTGAGCAGATGACTAACGCTAAGACAAATGCCATTACTAACGCTAAGACAAGCGCTAAAAGATTGAGCTTAAAAGGACTTGTATGACCATAGAAAATATCAGTTGTAACAAGAGCTTCGGCGGTTGGCATAAGCAGTATCGCCATCAATCTCAGTCGTTAAACTGCGAGATGCGCTTTGCCATTTATCTGCCGCCTGAGGCGGTGAATAAACCTGTGCCTGTGTTGTATTGGCTTTCAGGTCTAACCTGTACCGATGAAAACTTTATGCAGAAGGCGGGTGCACAGCGCATGGCTGCGGTACTTGGGATGGCAATTGTCGCCCCTGATACCAGTCCTCGCGGTGACGATGTGCCCGATGCGGCGGATAAAGCTTACGATTTAGGCTTAGGCGCGGGTTTTTACCTCAATGCGACAAAAGCACCTTGGAATCGTCATTACAAAATGTACGATTACATAGTCCACGAGCTGCCGGCGTTGATTGAAGCCCATTTTCCTGTCACTACCCAGCGCGCCATCTCCGGCCATTCGATGGGCGGTCACGGTGCTTTGGTGATTGGCCTGAGTAATCCGCACAGATACAGCTCAATTTCAGCCTTTAGCCCGATTTCGAATCCGAGTAATGCACCTTGGGGTATTAAAGCCTTTAGCGAGTACTTAGGTGAAAATCGTGAACATTGGCGCCAGTATGATGCCTGTGAGTTGCTTAAGCTCGCGATTAGCGAAGTGCCAGTACTGATTGACCAAGGTGAAGCCGACAGCTTTTTAGATACCCAATTGATGCCACAATCGCTGGTGGATATCGCCCATACCAAGGGTTATCCCTTGGATGTGCGGATGCAAGCGGGGTACGATCACAGCTACTACTTCATCGCGAGCTTTATTGAAGAGCACCTTAAGTTCCATAGCTTATACTTTAAGCCTTAAATAGCCGATTCAGCAGTCACGCCGATGCGCTAAAACAAAAATGCCGCAACTTTGTGAGTTGCGGCATTTTTTATGGTGCGATTTAAGCGATTAACGAGAGTGAATTAACACTCAGCACTTAGCACTCAACACTTAGCACTTAGCACTTAGCACTCAACAATGTTGACTGCTAAGCCGCCTTTGGCGGTTTCTTTGTATTTACTGCGCATATCTCTGCCGGTGTCCATCATGGTTTTGATCACTTTATCCAGTGAAACCTTATGGTTACCGTCACCGCGTAGGGCCATACGAGAAGCGTTGATCGCTTTGATCGCGCCCATGGCATTACGTTCGATACAAGGCACTTGCACTAGGCCGCCCACAGGATCGCAGGTTAAACCTAAGTTATGTTCCATGCCGATTTCAGCCGCATTTTCAACGTGCTCAACCGTACCGCCCATGATTTCAGTCAGTGCGCCAGCGGCCATAGAACAGGCCACGCCCACTTCACCTTGGCAACCGACTTCGGCACCCGAAATTGAGGCATTTTTCTTGTACAAAATACCAATTGCGGCGGCGGTTAATAGGTAACGGGCGCAGACATCAATATCCACTTCTTGTACGAAAGTATCGTAGTAGCATAATACTGCTGGGATAATTCCCGCAGCGCCGTTTGTGGGTGCTGTCACTACGCGATCGCCGGCTGCATTTTGCTCGTTGACCGACAGGGCGAATAAATCGACCCAATCCATAGCGGTTAATGGATCGACATTGTTACGGCCTTCGGCTTTCAAACGACGGTACAGGGCAGGGGCGCGGCGACGCAGTTTTAGGCCGCCAGGTAAAATGCCTTCCTTCTGATAGCCGCGTTCGATACAGGTTTTCATGGTCTGCCAAATGTTCCACAGCTTGGCTTTGACTTCATCTTCGGTGGCTAAACTCAGTTCGTTCGCCATCATCAAAGAAGAAATACTCAGACCTTGTTCGCCACACAATTCTAATAATTGCGCTGCGCTGCCAAAATCAAAAGGTGCCGCTTCGATTTGTGATGCTGGGGATGCATTACGTTGGCTGATTTCGTCTTCATCTAAGATAAAGCCGCCGCCGACAGAATAATAAGTACGCTCGAAAAGACACTCATTTTTACAATAAGCGTACAGGGTCATGGCGTTGGCGTGTGCTGGCAAGGTTTTGCGTCTGTGGTAGGTTATGCCTTGCTCGCGGGTAAATTTAACCACTTTGCCACAGTGCAGGGTTAAGGTTTCGTCCTTAGAGACGTGCTCTAAAATGCCGTCGATACTGTCAGTGTCTACGGTTTCTGGATCTTCACCCATTAAGCCTAAAATCACTGCTTTGCCCGTGCCGTGGCCTTTGCCTGTTTGGCCGAGGGAGCCAAAGAGCTCGGCTCTTAATTCATCAATCTGGGTCACGAGTCCTGAGTCAGTCAGGTTTTGCATAAAAATTTTGCCCGCTTTCATTGGGCCGACAGTATGTGAACTCGATGGACCTATGCCGATCTTGAACATGTCAAATACGCTAATCATGATAGAAGTCCTGTTGTGTCTTGTTTATTATTTTAGTCTGAGTGCATGGGATTGCTCGCTCTGCAGATTGAAGCACGCTAATCTTGCGCGTGTACTCTGGTCAATGGCGGCGCTCTTTCATGCGAAATCTGCTTGTGTGATACTCTAACCTCAGTATCCCATAGATTAGCGTGACAATTCACATTAGTTTTTTTAATTCGTTATAGTTCGGATAAGCTGAACTTAATTGGGACTTTTTTGCTGGCCATTTTATGGCCAAAAATACAGGATTTAAACGCGCTACAAGGGCAGATGGTTCGCTTTTTTGAGCATTTTTGTGAGCGTGGACTACTTATGGCTTGAGTGGTTATTTTTTGAGTATTAATGAAATTTTTTAGGGAGAAGTATGAGCTATTTAATGTTGGACCTACTGTCGTTGGACGTCAGTGAGGCTGAATCTGAGATGCTACGTCATCCACAGGTGGGTGGTTTAATTCTATTTTCCCGCAATTTTTCAAGCCGTGATCAGTTGATCCGTCTGGTACAACAGATACGCCAAATCCGCCCTGAACTATTAATTGCCGTCGATCATGAGGGCGGTCGAGTACAACGCTTCCGCGATGGCTTTACCGTTATTCCCGCCATGGGCGACATTTTACCTGCGGCAAAGGGTGATATAGCGTTAGCCAAACGCTGGGCCTGTGAGCTCGGTTTCTTGATGGCGATTGAACTACTGGCCTGCGATATCGACTTAAGTTTCGCGCCCGTATTGGACTTAAACGGCGTGAGTCAAGTGATTGGTAAACGCAGCTTTAGCCCAGAGCCTGCCGAGGTGATTACACTGGCCGAAAGCTTTATTGCGGGTATGGCCGCCGCTGGCATGGGCGCCGTGGGTAAACATTTCCCCGGACACGGCAGTGTAGTGGCGGATTCGCACTACGAGAAACCCATTGATGAGCGCGATGCCGAGGCGATTTTTGCAAAGGATATCCTGCCGTTTAGAGAATTGATCGCAAAAGAAAAGTTATTAGGTGTGATGCCCGCGCACGTGGTTTATCCTAAAGTCGACCCCAACTCTGCGGGTTTTTCTGAATACTGGCTAAAACAAGTGCTGCGCAAAGAGCTTGGCTTTAACGGGGTGATTTTCTCCGACGATCTTGGCATGCAAGGCGCAGGATTTGCGGGCGATTACCGTGCAAGGGCCAGCGCTGCCTTAGCCGCCGGTTGCGATATGATTTTAGTGTGCAATGACAATGCGGGCGTAATGTCGCTGCTGGATGGTTTTACATGGCCAGCGAGTGCGCCGCAGCATCCTGCAAGTTTACTCAAGCCCAATGCCGCACAAACGGCCGCAGCGCTCGATAATACCGCCCGTTGGGAAAACGCGAAGCAGCTTGCGGAGCAAATTTGTTTGGCCCAACAGGCGAAAGTTTGATGTAGCGCAAGGTGTGAGATCACTCTTTTGCTAGGGTTAGTTAATTCACTGTAATCAAAAATGATTAAAAGGCCTTGATATGATTTTCTATCTTCATGGATTTGATGCGACTAGCCCAGGTAATCACGAAAAAATGCGTCAGTTGCAATTTATCGACCCTGACGTACGTTTGGTCAGTTACAGCACCTTGCACCCTAAGCACGACATGCAACACTTGCTCAAGGAAGTCGCTAAGCAAATGAAGCATAGCGACGATCCCGCGCCGTTAATGGTCGGCGTGGGACTCGGCGCTTATTGGGCCGAACGCATTGGCTTTTTAAATGGGCTTAAATCTGTGCTGATTAACCCCAATTTGCATCCAGAAGATAATATGCAGGGCAAGATTGACCGCCCAGAAGAATATGCCGACATTGCTAATAAGTGCGTGTCGCAATTTCGTGAAAAGAATACTCACAAGGCCATGTGCATATTTTCTGTTAATGATGAGATGTTCGATAATCTGCAACTCGCCAGTGAATTAAGCGCCTACTATTCGATTGATTGGGATGACGTTCAGCCCCACAAATTCCCCCAACTCGCCGCACATCTCCCCAAAATAAAAGCCTTTAAATTGGCTTGATTGATATCGATTTGATAAAGGTAACACTCCTCTTTTTATATTTAAGAGGGGGAGTGGGTTTATCTCATCGGCTATTCCGCCTTATGGTTTTGGCTTTAATACTTCAAACCGCGCACATTGTGAGTGTTACTAGATGAAGTAGAATTTTAGTGTTGGCTGATATCCCTGCATATAGGCTCACCATGGTATTTACTCACCGACACGCAGCCAGTCCATCCTTGGATGCTCGACCGCCCCGTCCATGGGGCGGACGGTCGTCTCGCCAATCACCATGGCTCACCTTTCGTGCATTCACGTAACCTGTAGATTTAAAAGACATACGCAACACACTTTGGGATATTTCCGTGTTACAAAGATCGGACAAAATTTGGTTTTCAGATAACTTCTAGTATCCCAATGACCTACAAATGCCTGCTCAAAATTACTGCACCAACACATTGGGCAGCTTCAAGTTTGAATTCAGCACTAAATATTTTTCTGGTTGTCGGTCTCATATGTTCACCTAAGGTCATCTATGAGGCAATAATATCACCTCTATTTAGGTGGCCAAAATTAGTGTGCCACTTCATTTAGACCCAAACTTATGTAAACGTGGTTCCGATTACGATTGCTATAAGATTATGTTGTGAACTAGCTTATGTCTCAATGTTTTGACTCTTCCTTGTTGAACCATATATTGCCTACAGGTTTTCCATCTTCATATTTAAACAAGCCGCTATACGCCAAACGGCCAAAAAATTGACTTGCTCCAGAAGAAAACATTTCCTTCTCTCCGCCTATTAACCAGACAATCTCCATATCATTATCATCAAGCCATTTCTGTACCTTGTCAGAACGCATTAATGCATATGAAGGGCCGTACTCTTCAAGGCTTGGATCACAGAATACAAGTTGCCCCTTATGCTCCCAACGTCCCCATCGACCAGAAGATCTAGCCAAATCCATGTCCTTAATCAATTCCTTGGCTGGCATATGAAAGTAGAGTGAGCTATTAAGAGAATAGTCGTTACCGCCTTCTTCCCATTCATATTTAGAAAATGGGACAAGGTGTTCGACGGCAATTTGATCCCTAAAGACCTCTTCTGGCTCCCTCCACCCAGAAAGATGGCGATATATAGTGTGCCAAGGATATTCCCCTAAAAATCCTTCGTGTTGCGTTGATGGTGCGCTGACAATATGAGGATCACAAAGTGTTTTCCCCTCAACTCCTTTGGCTAATGAATCATAATCACCTTTGTGGATGAAAATAGAGTTGATCCTGAACCAACCGTCAAGATAAGGACCCTCGATATCATCATCTGTATACTTCCTGTTTTCGGACCAAAAGCCATGCAAAACTAGCCAGTTAGAATTATCAGTAGGCATTGTCCTTTGAAGCAACTCAGAGAACTCAGGTAAAATCTCTTCATCCCACAAGAAGTTAGTTTTGGCTACCACGTCATTTTCCTTTGGGAATGGGAAGCGATAAGGTTGCCACCAAGTACATTGTTTGTTGTGATAAGTTTTGTATTCTCCAGATTGTCTTGCCCAGTTAGTAGGATCAATATCGCGTTTGCTTATTTGCCAAGGCCCTTCATAAATATCATCATCTGAAACATCACTATAACCCCTATTAGTCCAATGGAAGTTATCAGAAAGTCTGGCCAAAAACTCATGGAAGGCCATCCATTGATATTTTTTCCCTACACGCTCCATTGCTCCTCCACTGGGGCCGCCACCCCTTCCGTAAGAACACCTTTTTTCAAAATCAGCAAATAGGTCTTCAGTCCAACCAAATTCATGAGCGCGTTTGCAAACCCATCTTTGAGCCCATTTCCTACTAAAGGCTGCTGGCCTATTATTTCTTATCCCAGATAACCAACGATAATACTCTTTCTGCTCGTCACTGAGTTGTGTGCTTACCCTGCTATCAAACTTTTCTTGTTCTTTTCTTTGTTCCTCAAAGCTGCGTTTATAGTCTTCGGAATCAAACTCAATTCTTTTAATAGCCTTTAATAAATCTTCTGGTGAAACTGAATTATCACTTACTGGCATTGGTTCTATTTTTGCCAAATATTCTTCTTGCACATCGTCAGTTAATAGCTCGTGCGCAAATCGCTTCTTAATCTCATATCCATTCTCAATTTTTGGTAAGGCTATAGGTGTTGCAGACCAATTATGCACACAACCCATGGTGTAGTTTCCAAAGTCACCAGGAAAGCCCATTAAAGAACTTTTGATTCTTGATGAAAATTCATCTCCTGCTATGCGCTCTATCTCTTTTGGTGATGGATTATCCAGTTCTGGGCTGCTCTTATAAGGTGGCCTGAATTGTTCCGGAGCAATTTCTGCTGAAAGCACTCCAATATGCAAGGCATACTCTAAAATTCCTCGGGCATAGTCTCTAAGAAGAATGTGCGAAGGTGGCTCACCATCTCTAAATATCAATTCAAATGTAGTACTCGCTATACCTCTAATAATATCTTCTTTGTTGGTATTGCAAACGACACCATATGCAACGGCATAAAGCCTCTCGGTTAAGTATGTATCTTCTAGATGCGAGAAATCGTTTAATAATTTTTCAACAAGATTAGGGTAAATAGAAAGAATTCTTACCAGTGATTTTGTAGATCGATCTCTTATTCTTCTATTCGGGGTAGTCAAAAACCAAATAAGGGTAATAGCACAGAGCCTAATTCGCTCTTCTTCTACAGAATCGACTATGCCAGAGTGTGACCACTCAATAATTGTTCTAATGATGGACTCATATTCATCATCTTCTTCAGAGCTATCACCGTATGCTATGTGTATAGACCAAAAGTAGTCTCTCTCAGCAATAGCTTTTTTTGCAAGATTTCGATGAAGCAACTCAGCATTCCATGGATGATTGGGTTCCGTTGACAATTTCAACAAGATATCCAGGGCTGGGTCACTATAGGAATGACTCTTTAGGTTATTTAAAAGCTCCAGCGTCCTTTCAGAAAAAGAGCTTGGGCTCCTCCATAAAACAGTATTCTGAAAAGTCTCATCTAATTGCCTTTTTCCAACTTCAATATCATCAGGAAGCAAATCTTCTAATTCCCTATTAAAGCATTCAGCAACAATGATAGCCAAGGCTTCGAATATTCCAGAAAAGCGATAGTAACCATTATCTTTCAGTAATTGCCCTATAGAACCTCCATCTGAAAAGGCTACTTTAATGTCATCTACCTGATTTACTAATTCCTGAGCAATAAAATAATCACTAAATCGTTCATATGTAAATCTGACAATAAGATTTCCACGCTGTTCTTCTTTATAAGAAACATCCTCAGAAAGAATGCCCTCATCGATCAATATGTCGAAAAGGCTATCCCCATGATTCGGGTTTGGATCGTAATTATTGACCAATTTTCTAACATCTTGCTTCAGAAGGCCTTCAAGATTATCTGGTAACAATTTTGAAGCGATATTGATAAGTGTGGACTTAACGATATTCTCATTCGGATTGAATCTTTTCTTTTTTGCTACAACCCTTTCAATACTTGAAACATAGAAATCAAATAATGAGGTAATATAATTAAGCCCTTTTGGAAATGAGTTCTGTTTATTTTGCCTTAGAGCTCGGCAGCATGTTTTCAAGAAAAGGGGATTTGTAAATTCTGGCGCTAATATTGGCGCGCTTGGTTTGGATATGCCTTGCTGGGAAAGAAATTTCTCCGCAGCCCTATGCTCATGCCCCCTAAACCCATGATGCTCTATACGAGGCAATAAGCTTTCGTTTGCACTATCGGGAAGAATATAACTTAGATAAGTGCTGCGGCAACTAAACAGAACAGCAATATATGGAAATCGTGATAAATCCGACAAAAATCCTGTTATTTGGTTATGCCAGTCATCTCTGTAATTTCCCTCATTTATAGCATCAATGACAATGAGTGCTCTGGCCCCCGATGCTTCACCTGCTGCATCTATAGCTCCTAAGACTTGGGAGCTTCTATAGTTTTGTAAGTCTAATGACTCCTTTAAAAAACCAGTTGGGTTCCCACCTTGATATTGAGCACCTAATAAAAACAATGTGGGTAAATTAATATTGATTCTATGTAAGCTCAGGTCACATAGGAGGTGTGATTTACCTATTCCTGCTTCACCGTAAAGAAGCGCAGCTTTTGTCTGGGACGAGATAGCCTTTTTTTGCTTTATGAAAGATGCTAGATCATCTATTGCATTGTCTAATTTATACAGATTACTTTTAGAGTTATCCTTTCTTTCAGACCAATCGATTTTATCATGCACATCTTTATATACCTCGGCATATAGCTTAGATAGATCTTCTAGCGAAGAGTTTATTTTTGATATTCGATGGTGAAAATCTTTGTCTGCAATTCCTTTGCCAAATTCATCCCAAAAATCATTAAGCTGATCAGCTAAGCTATTTATGCTTTCAATGTTTAATGAAACATCCCCTTTTTTATCTTCTGCTTTTAAGAAAGAAATAACATCAGAGCTAGCGTCTTTTAGCTCTGATCTTCTCTCTTTGAGAAGATCCCACCATGAGAAATTCAAACAAAGGCCATCAAAACTCTTTGCAATAGGCAGTTTGACATGAAACTCAGGGGTATACCTATCTCCTAAGCTGTCTTGCGACCTTTTGGCGATACTTCTGAATACCTCTTTCCCGAGAAATGGTTCGTTAAACCAGTACAAAGCTCTACCGGAGTAAAGGGGGTCATCAAGCGTAAGAAAAGTTGTAATCTCATGTTTACCCCAGTATGAGAACTCAATTTTACGACCAACGGCTTTTGCTTGGCCCTCCCACTTTTTAATATGTTCTAGCCACTCATCTTCGACAGAAACTACTTGTTTCCCACTTTTTCCTTTTTTTCTGCTATCAGCTTTATCTAGAGGTAAGCAGACGATATAATGTGTTAGCTTGGAGTGCTTTTCTAAGGCTGTAGTAAATGATTCATTTATTTGTTGCCAACGGGAAGAATTCATTCCATTTAAAAAGTATTTTGCTTGCCAGCATATCTCTGATCCATCTTCAAGAATCCAGTAACATTCAACACCGGCATCGCCTCCAGCGCCATCCTTCTTAACGAACCTCTTTCCATCATCTGGCTTTTGAAGATGGGCAATTTGGCAAATCAACTCTTCAAATCCTGAGTTTTTACTACCATCATGTGTTCTAATGCAAGAGAAGTTAATATCCATATAAGAAGTCTTAAATAACTGAATTAATACCAAATTAAGTACATACTCTATCATTAGAAAAAATAGGTCAATTAATAGCAAAGGAAATGTGTGTTAAATCTTAGGCTAGCCCACAATGGGGCAATCGCTTTTTAGATGAACGAACAGCGAGAGGGTTAGTGAGGATTGGCATTGTTGCACCAGTGACCGTTGGCGGCATGGATGCCGCCGTCGAGCCCTCAGGGACGAGTTTATGGCGTGTCACTGGGGAAGCAATGACAATTTAAGCCGCAAACTGACGACAAAATTATCTTGCTTTGGGGCAAATATCTTTTTAGCTAAACGAACAGCAGAAGTGTTAGTTAAGATTGGCATTGCTGTACCTGTGACTATCTAAAAGGATATTTTAGTCGTGCATTAAGGTGTTGTGCTGAACTGGCATAAATAGCAAAGCATTTTATTTACTAGGCATGAAAGGGCATAATGCGGCGCTTACTATTTGTTTGAGATACAAGGAATAACCATGAAGTACTTGGTTAGCGTAGTTGCATGCTGTTTATTATCGGCCTGTTCTTTTGGGGATGCTGATGTTGAGTTCACACCTGAGAAAGGAGAAGAGCGCTCGTATCAGCTGTATAGCACCACCAACATCACTGTAGACAACGGTCAGCGTACCGAAACGGTTAACACCAGCTCACATCAATTACTGCGTTATAAGGTCCTCGAAACGGGCAAAAACAGTCGGTTTCAAGTGCACGTCGATTACATGAACATGCGCGATGGTCAAGGGAGCGGCGTCAGTAGTGGCCAGCGGGCTGATCGTAATCCAGAAATGCACGCTATTTTCTCGCAGGGGTTTGAATTTACATTAAATCTAGACGATGGCAGCGTTAAAGAATTCAGTGCATTGAACAAACCGGTATGGCAGGCGCTGCTGGCTGAACGCGGCGCAGAGCTTGAGCAGGAACTGAAAAAGCTCTTTAGCTCATCGGCCTTTCTTAGCACCATACCCGCCAAAGCGGGGGCGGTCGTCGCGCTTCCTACCTATCAAGGCCACGCCAATGCCAAACTTACTGTATTGCAAGTCACTGATACGCATGTGTTAGCCAAAGTTGAAAGTGATGGTGAGCAAGCCAAAATATACGGTCTGCTGATGTTAGAACGTGAGCGGGGTTGGTTAGCGCAGTTAGCTTTAGTGGCAGAAGCGCCGTTTGAGCGTTACGGCTATAAGGGCACAGTGCGCAGCAACGTTATTATGTTGCCGCAGCAGCGCCAGTTGGGTGATTTAACACAGCGTTTAGGTTTTGATTATGATTTTCCAGCCTTTGAGTATCAAAAACAGCCTGACTTTGTGCTGGATGACATCAATAAGACCTTAGGCCTTGATGCTGTGTTTGCCTATGATGCGGGTTACTTTTACCAGCAAGATGATCTATTAAATCTAACCTATCATCATGACTTTTCAGGTTTTAAACCCGAAGGCGGATTTAGCTTAACCGATATCACGGCACACAGCGCGGATGGCACTGTGCTGCCACTGCAACTGAGCAAGGTGGGCAGTTACAGTTATCCAGAACAGGATGGTTTCCATCAATCTGTGCAGCAAAATCTGCTTATTGGCTGGAATGCACCAAATGACCTCTTAGCTCAGGTTGCTGAGTTTCGCGCGACGGCCCATTATCATGGTGCGAAACTGGTCAAGCTTAACCTGACCCCCGACCCCAACAAAACTGTGAGCTTGCAGTATGAAGATTTACAGCTGGAACTTTCGCCAATCACCGACAAGCCATTCAGTTATCTGCTGAAATCGCGAGGCGGCGCTGACAAAACGTGGTTATACCGGCGCTATGACGGTGCCGAAGGCGCTATGGTGCACTATCTTTCACCGCCAGCCACTGGACCGGATTGGTTAACGTCGGCAGAGCAAAATATGCTGGCGCTGACTTCATCGGCGCAATATGAAACGATTACACAGTTTACCTTTGCCGCCGCGCCGTCGACGCTGACACTCTATATAAATACTGCGGTTGACAGCGGAGAACTGACTAAGAATATTCGTTTTATGCCGACCCTAGATTACGCGCAAAATGTCGCATATCCGCCGGCGCAGCAGCAACTGCTTTATAGCGATGATATGTATGCGTCCTATGATAATCAGCCGCAACCTAGCACAACCGTCGATCCCGCCTTACTTGAGCCGCAAATCGTCGCCAAATACGGCGTCAGTATGCTGTTAACGTCTGAGCAGGCAGCGGTGTGCACCCTTAGTGTGGTCGATGCCCCTAAGGTCAACGGGCACACACTGCAATGGACAAACACCAGCGCAAGCAACAACACGGGTTTTGGTGCTGGGCTGGATAAGTTTGTGCTGTACCAACTGAGTAGCGCCGATGGGATCCGCCGCAATTTTTACGACATCAATGTCAGCAGCACCTTGGCCTGTACTGGAACGCCTCAATGGCAAGCACTCGCATATCATCCCGAGCAAAGTTGGTTGATTGATGTCACTCAGTTGCCAGATTTGGATACCACTCAAACCGTGGCCGAATTTATGCGGCGCTATCGTTTTCTAAATGCGCAGAATTTACCCCTTGCGCCTGCTATGCAAGGTGACAGTAGTGATTTTTATCAACGTCCGTTGCAGCAAGTATTACGTGAGCAACGCTGGTTTGTGCTGGCGGGGCGCGCAGCACAGATAGAACAGCTGACGATAAGCGGGGAACCTGTAAATAAACAGTGGGTTAATACATTCCCTGCGTTACCTTAAGGAGCAGAAAATGCGAGTCTTATTACTATTATCTGCGCTACTTATGTCGTTTAATTTGTCGGCTGAGCGAATTTTACTCGACCAAGAATGGCGGCTTAGCGATGTGCCGGGCGAAGCCATTTATTATCTGGAGCAAGCGCCGACAGAACAAAATGGCGAGTGGCCAGTGCAGCTATTTTATTTAGAAACGGATAAACCGGTTTTTAAGGGCAGTGTCAACAATCCCAATTTAGTCGAGAGTTTTATCGTTGGCGATTTCGAGTTTTTCTACCCCGACGGTCAATTGTCTCGCAAGGGCAGCAGCGATGCGCAAGGACATTATCAGGGCACGCATCTGCATTACAGGGAAGATGGCACACAGTCGGGAGAGTACCACTACCAGAATGGTCAGCTGAACGGCGAGCAGAAAAGCTATTATCAAAATGGCCAACTTCAGCGCTATGAGCACCGAGTGAATGATGCCCAGTGGGGTTCGGCAGAAAGTTATCATGCCAACGGCCAGCTGGCATCGCGCGCAAACTATGGCGCAAACGGTATGGAAGGGCGATATGAGAGCTTCTATGACAATGGTAAGCCAGAGCAAAGCGTGAATATGGTGGCGGGAAAATACCAAGGTGAACGACTGTATTGGGCCAAAGAGGGCTGGTTATACACCAAAGAGTTTTACCTGAATGGAAAAATGCACGGAGAAGTGTTGATTTATCAGGCCGCAGATATTCTGCAAGAGATCAAACATTATCAGCATAGCAAGCAGGTAGGAAACCAGCAGCGTTTTAAAGGGCCAGGGCTGTTAGCCATGCAGCAAGAGTACGATAATGATGGCCGCGAAATACAAAATATTACCTATGATGATGTTGGTAATGTCGCCACCCAAACCGATACTCAATACCTCGCTAAAGGCCTTATTAGCACGGAACAGCGCTTCGATGCTACTGGAAATCTAACCCATAAATATCAGCAAGATACTGTAAAAGATTGGAGTTTACGTCAGCGCTTTGACTCTGCAGGTGAATTGATTGAACGCGATGAACAACTCAAGGGGCAATATGAAGGCTTGTATATCGGTGCTGGCTGGAATGGCGCTGTCCAACGTGCGAGCTATAGCAAAGGTCAAATGCACGGTGCCTATCGGGAAGATAATGTAGAGGACGGCAGTTTTGTCAGCGGCCAATACCACTTAGGTTTAAAGGTCGGCAAGTGGGTCACGCAAACCCGTGACACGACGCGCAATGAGCAGTTTAACCAACAAGGTGAGTTGAGTGGCGAACAAACAGAAATCGCAGCCGATGGCACGATAATGCGCCGAGAGTTTTATAAAAACGCTAAGTTACATGGCGCATATTTACTGCGTGGTTTTGATAAACAGCTGCAAGCCCAAGGTCAGTATGTTAACGGTCAGCGTGAAGGCCAATGGCTGCTGCAAGATGAAAGCAGCTACAGCATGGTTAAGCTCTGGCATGGTCACTATAAAGCAGGACACGAAGTGGGTCACTGGCAAGCCTTTTCCGCCAACGGCCATTTATTAGGGCAGACGCAGTATGATGATAAAGGTCAATTGCAGGGTAAAGGTTACAGTTTTAACGAAGATGGCAGCCTGCTACAAAGTGATGAGTATCTTGATAATCAACTGCACGGCAGGTCGGTGTATTACTTTAATGGCGAACCCTCATCCGAGTATCGCTATCAAAATGGTCAGATGATCAGCGACTAGCTGGTTATCGCGTAATCAACTTATCGCGCAATAAAACAGAAACCGGCAGACTATGCCGGTTTTTTACTTTTGTCTTTTGAATGTGTAGCTTGCATATTTTTGCTTGTCTTGCTGTAACGCTTCGCCATACACAGTACCCGTTATTAGCGTGGCATAGCGACACTTCAATTCTACAACCCTCACTTCTAACCCCCTTACTTCCCAAACCCTCGTTTCGCAATTGCTCGCTGGCCTGAACAAACACAATCCCAGCGTTGAAAGTCAACGAGTCCTCATACTTCTGCAACTTTCACCGCGGTGTTTTGTTAAATGAACAATGCAGGCAGAGGCATGAGCCGATTTTCAGCTAAAAGCATTATATTCATTAGGGAGGGATAGTTTTATTTTTCAAACTCTTGAAAATAATTATTTATTGTGTAAAGTAGCCAGCCTTGCTATTTTGTAACAAAATGCTACAGAGTCGCTGTTGTATTTGTCCATTTATTGGATATCCCTTTGCGTATGTCGCCCGACACAGCTAACTGCAGTCTTGTTAGCTGTTTTTTTTGCCTAAAATTAAATATCGTTTGTTTTTTGCTCTATAGATCCATAGGTTAACACTTAGCCTTCGGATAATTGCGGCTATGCTTATTTCTATAACAAGGTTCCGTGAAACAGGAGCGTGAGATGAAGCGAGTATTAATTAATTTGACCGGAAAAGTGCAAGGTGTGGGTTGTCGGCATGCGACCCTGACAAAGGCCAGAGCCTTGGGGGTTACAGGCTATGTCACCAATTGCCGCGATGGCAGTGTCGAAGTATTAGCCCAAGGCAGTGATATTGCGGTGAATAACTTGATTGCTTGGTGCGAAGTGGGCGTGCCTTGTACCGAGGGATTAACGGTTACTGTGGGAGAAGACGAAGCCGATGATATCTACCTCGACTTCTCCATAGTACAGTCTTAAACAGCAGTTCAGTCTTAAGCTAAAAGTGCAGTCTTAAACAGCAGTACAGTCTAAGTCATTCATTTTAGAGTAAAACTCAAGCCTTTCGCTGTTTACTTGCTGACTCAGTATTGCCCAACCGTTTGTATCGATTCGGCATTCTGACTTTTTTGCTGTGCACTAGGTTGTGCCATCTTACGAATTTGGATCACCATGCCCATTTCGGGGTGATCTAAATAATGGATTTCTTCACTCTTCACACGGCGGTTTTGCTCCAAAGGCACCGACATTAAAAACGGTGTCATGACTTTAGGCGCCGTGAGTGTTGCGCTGGTATCGGCGGCATCGCTTGGCATTGCTGGTAATAGCTTCCTGCCTTCTTTTCGCATATTCAGTGCAGTTTCAATATACAAATAGTGGCTCAAGTAGATATTTAACGTGCCATCTAATTCCCAAACCGGTGAGACCACAGATGCAAGCATAGGCGTGCCATCGGCATTGATCATAGGTTCAGTTTGAGTTGGCGTAACAATTTTTCTGCCATCAAAGTGATATGTACCTGAGAAATCTTTACCCGCAAATAAACGAATAGGCACAGAACCACTTTTGCCGCGCATCGGTTGTTGCCACGCCATGTGCAGTAAACTGCGCGTGCCGCGTTCACGGGAGATGCTATTGATAATGCTCGCGAACTGGCTTTGGCTGCGTGCTAATAACACTGGGCCACCATTGGCGCTGGCATAGCTGGTCGTTGCGCTGCTGATTTCTGATGGGATCACTGGCGGATAGCGATATTCAACACTGGTTGGCGCGGCGGCTATAGGCTCAGACGTTGGATCACCGTTTAAGCTTTCAGCGCAATGGCTATTGGCATCGGCATCAAATACTAGCGTACAAGGCGCCGACTCACTCGCCATTGGGGTAACGACTTGTGCAACCGCTGGAGAGATCAAGTCTATCGCTTTATCGGTTTTCGTCTTGATCGGCGTATCTGGCCATTGCTCAGTTGACTGACTTTGGCGTTCAAATACATAGACTTCAACTTCGAACCAAGCTTCCGCTTGGACGACCTGACTGTGCGATAGTGCAATGAGGGTAGCGATAGAGACCGCGAGTTTACGTAACACTATTTATCTCCAAGACGATGTTGCGATAATTGTTCGAGCAAGAGTTTCACTAAAGCGAGCCTGTCTTTGCTGGTTTCGGCCGCAAGGCTGAACTTTAACTTATTCGGTCCTTCCATTCGATAGATTTGTGGCTGGCTTTGGAGTAATCCAATAATAAACATAGGATCGATGACGTGATCATGACTAAATTCGATGCTGCCACCTTTACTGTGCACTTCTATTTTAGTCGCCCCTAAGCGAGTCGCCTCATGTTTATAGAGGGTCATTTCCATTAAGTTGCGCGTCGGTTCGGGTAATAGGCCAAAACGGTCGATCAATTCGACTTTTAACTCATCCAGCGCCGCTTCGGTTTCGCAACCAGCAATGCGTTTATAGAGGGATAGACGAATATTGACGTCGCTCACATAGGCCTCAGGCAGTAGGGCGGGGATACGCAGTTCAATTTCACATTGTTGATTCAGCATTTGCGCCAGCGATGGCTCTTTGCCTTGTTTTAAAGCTTTGACTGCCGCTTCGAGCATTTCCATGTATAAGCTAAAACCAATTTTCGAAATATGGCCGCTCTGCTCATCACCTAAGAGTTCACCTGCACCGCGGATCTCTAAATCTTGAGTCGCCAGCATAAATCCCGCTCCGAGATCTTCAAGAGCATCAATGGCTTCTAAACGCTTACGCGCATCTGGGGTCATACGTTTAGGATGCGGCGTCATTAAATAGGCATAGGCCTGATGGTGCGAGCGTCCGACGCGGCCGCGTAATTGGTGTAACTGCGCCAGACCAAAGGTGTCGGCGCGCTCAATAATAATGGTGTTGGCACTGGGCACGTCGATACCGGTTTCGATAATAGTGGTACAGACTAACACGTTGAATCTTTGGTGATAAAAGTCAGACATCACCCGCTCAAGGTCACGCTCACGCATTTGCCCATGGGCAACGACGACTCGCGCTTCAGGCAGTAGATCGATAATACCTTGGGCACATTTCTCAATGGTTTCAACATTATTGTGCAGATAATACACTTGGCCGCCACGGAGAATTTCCCGCAAAATAGCCTCGCGCACAGTTGCAGGATCGGATTCCCGCACAAAGGTTTTTACCGCTAAACGTTTGGCGGGCGGGGTGGCGATAATCGATAAATCGCGCATGCCCGACATGGCCATGTTTAAGGTCCGTGGAATTGGCGTCGCGGTCAGAGTTAAGATATCGACGTTGGCACGCAGCGCCTTGATTTTCTCTTTCTGACGCACACCGAATCTGTGTTCTTCGTCGATGATCAGCAGGCCTAAGTTTTCAAACTTGGCCTCAGATTGCAGTAACTTGTGAGTCCCGATAACAATATCGACTTTGCCTTCTTCCAGTTGCTGCAGCACTTGATTCTGTTCTTTGGCGGTACGAAAACGTGACATCACTTCGGTGACTACGGGCCAGTCGTCAAATCTGTCTTTAAAGTTTTCATAGTGTTGCTGGGCAAGCAATGTGGTCGGAACCAGCACGACCACTTGTTTGCCGGCGTTGACGGCCACAAAGGCGGCGCGCATAGCGACTTCGGTTTTACCAAAGCCCACATCGCCGCAGACTAATCTGTCCATTGCGGTCGGCGATTGCATATCGGCTAACACGGCGATAATGGCGCTTTCTTGATCGACGGTTTCTTCAAAAGGGAAACCGCGGGCGAATTGGGCGTATTCTTCTTCGTCAATCGTGCAGCTTTCGCCGGGACGCGCTTGGCGACGGGCATAGACATCGAGCAGTTCGGCCGCAACATCACGGATTTTTTCAATGGCTTTTTTCTTGGCTTTAGCCCAGGTCTCGTTGCCGAGTTTATTTAAGTGGGCGTCTTCATCGGCGCCAACACTGTAGCGGCTGATAAGGTGCAATGAAGACACTGGCACATACAGTTTGTCACCGCCAGCGTATTCCAATTGCAGGTATTCAGCGACCAGTCCGCCTGTATCTAGGGTGACTAAGCCCCTGTAAAGTGCAACGCCGTGCTCTAAATGCACTATGGGCTGACCGACTTTGAGTTCGGCCAAGTTTTTAATCAGGGCATCGTTACTGATCTGACGCTGTTTTTCACGGCGACGTTGCTGGGAGATTCGATGGCCAAAGAGCTCAGTTTCACAAATGATACTGATGCCATCTTTGGCGCTGATCTGCAGTAAACAACCGCGTGACAGCGGCGACACGATGAGCCCTAACTTGGCATCACTTTGAATAAATTCATCAAAATGGTTAAACAGCGCAGGTTTTAACTGAATTTTTGCGAGCAATTCAAGCAGTGCTTCGCGGCGACCTTCGGACTCAGCGCTAAACAACATGCGCTTGGCGCTGCTGGCGTAATCTTGCAGCGCTAACAGTGGTTGCTTTAATTTATGGTTGGCGCTGATATCGGGCAGGGTGCTGGCGGCAATAACCACAGCTTTTGTCGTTTCAGTGCCATCTGTCGGCACGTGCATTTGGTAACGTGGTAGCGGTTTAAAGGCGGCAAATAACTCTTCAATGAGTAAATACAGCTCTTTAGGCGCCAGTAGCGGCCGCAGTGGATCGACGCGCCTGTCTTGATAGCGATGCTCGACTTCTTGCAGATGGGCGCGCGCCGACTTTTCGATATCGCCTAAGGTGACGAGTTGAGTGTCCTTGGGTAAGTAATCGAATAGGGTGGCGGTGTCATCAAAAAATAGCGGCAGGTAGTTTTCGATCCCCGCCGGCATCAAGTTACGGCTCACTAGCTGATAAACCGATTCCGGCTCTTTGACTATGACCTCAAAACGGCGGCGGTATCTTTGCCTAAACCCTTCTATGGCCGAACTGTCGGTTGGGAATTCCTTCGCGGGCAATAGGCGAATCGAGTCGACAGGTTGCAATGAGCGTTGGGTTTCTGGATCAAAATGGCGAATGGTCTCCACTTCTTCATCGAATAGCTCGATGCGCAGTGGCATATTCATCCCAGTGGGGAAGATATCCAGAATCGAGCCGCGAATCGCAAACTCGCCGTGTTCATACACTTGCTCCACGGAATGGTAGCCAGTGTCGGTTAAATGCTGGCGTACATCGTGTAATTTGTAGCTATCGCCTTTTTTCAGCACAAACACGTTGGCGCTTAAATAGGCCTTAGGTGGCAGGCGCATCATTAAGGTCGTGACGGGCACGATAACGATGTTTTGCTCTATCTGAGACAACTGCGACAGGGTTTCGAGTCGCTGGGAGATCAAATCCTGATGGGGCGAAAAACTGTCGTAGGGCAAGGTTTCGCGGTCAGGGAATAATCTGACCTTAATGCCTGTTTTACCGAGCAAATAACTCAGTTCTAGCTCTAAGCTTAAGGCGCTTGGCGTATCACTGGTGACAACTAAGGTCGTCCCCTTATGTTGACGCGCTAAACTGGCGAGTGTAACGGCTTGGCAAACGCCGCCCACGGTGGACAGAGTCTGAATTTGATTGCCATTTTTGACGGCTGGCGGCGTTAGGGCTGATATGTGAGTCATTGGCGTACGATAAACTGATTCATTCACAAAGAGTTGCAGACATTGTAGAGACTTGATGGCGCAGGTGCCAGTGAAAAGTCAGTGGCTATTGACGCTCGTCTCTGGCGAGTTTACGTAACTTGAGTTGTTTCTGCTGCACATTGAGGCTGGCTTTGACTAATTGCTCCACGTCAGCTTCGAGAATTTGACTGAATTCAAAGTCGGTTTGCCACTGCGTGGCAGGAGAGTGAAGTTCCGCCTGAGTATGTTGTTCGGCATTTTGTGTGTCGCCGCTATTTGTATCGCTATCGGCGCTGCACTCGGTGGATAGCTTTTTTTGCGCGGTAGAGGCGGTCACTTTGCCAAAACAAAGAATGGCGACTAACTCGTCGTGAATAAACAGGGTGATTTTATAGTTTGAGCCGATGTCCAAGGCTGTGGGTGTGAGTAGTCTTAGGCCGCTGCCACCAAACTGATTGCCAATGCATTTTTCGCCTTCTTGGGTTTCTTTCTCTAATACATGCTGCAGCACTAAATCCACTTTGCGGGATTGCAGCTTTAAAAAGTCCACCACCACTTTAGCGTCGTTGTCTAAATGGCGCAGTTGCAGCAAGCAATTGGCTTCGAGCGTTTTCACTTCGCTGAGTAGCTGAATACCCAATGATTGCATTGATCTTAATGCCATTTCAGAGGGTAATGGCTCGGAACTCGGCCACAGACTTAAGTAGGCGGTAAAAGGGTGAGGCACACTAAAATACGGATTGGTGTCAGTGAACAAGGCTTGCCTCTTTATTTATAGGACCAATACCCCTATTATCGTGCCCATCTTCATGATTTAGCAAGTTCAGCACACAGGACGCAACCCTCTTTCAATGAATCCAGGATTTCCTTTCTATATTGGTTACCGTTATTGGCGGGCCAGAAAAGCGAACGCGTTCGCGTCGTTCATTACTCTATTTGCCGTTTCGGGCATTTTTTTAGGCGTTGCCGCGCTCATTGTCGTGAGCTCTGTGATGAATGGTCTCGAAGGCCAACTCAAGCAACGTATCTTAGGCGCAGTACCGCAATTAACCCTTTATAGTGAAGCGCCTTTAGTCGATTGGACTGAGCAGGCGAGTGCGCTTAAAGCCTTACCTGGCGTATTAGGCGTGACGCCGAGCGTGTCGACGCAGGCCATGGTGCAATCGGCGGCGAGTATTCGTGCTGTACAGGTTTATGGCGTGTTCCCCGAGTTAGCGGAAAAGTTATCTTCGGTTGCCCAGCACACTTATTCAGGTGCATTTGAGCAGCTGACGAGCGGCGACTACAAGGTGATTTTAGGCTCTGAGCTGGCAAGGCAACTTAAAGTCGCCCCCGGTGATACGGTGCGATTATTGAGTGGCGATGGTGTGGTGTACTCGCCCTTAGGCCCAGTGCCGAGCCAACGTAAGTTTTTAGTCTCGGGCATTTTTGAAATGGGCTCTCAGGTCGATGCGGGCGTGGCGTATATCCATTATCAAGATGCGAAACGGCTGATGCGCCAACCCAGTGAGGCTATCGATCAGCTTAGACTCTATTTAGCCGATCCCTTTAGCGCACCCGCTTTAGCGCCTAAAGTTCAGGATATATTAGCTAAACAAGGTGTTAAGGCGACAACCAGCGATTGGCGTGATACCTATGGCCACTTGTTCAGCGCGGTCAAAATGGAAAAGAACATGATGTCGCTGATGTTGAGTCTGATTGTGGCCGTGGCCGCATTCAATATCGTCTCGGCGCTGGTCATGATGGTGGTCGATAAAACCACAGATGTGGCGGTGCTCAAAACTCAAGGCGTGACCACACCCGCCGTGATGGGCATTTTTGTGGTGCAAGGGTCGCTCAATGCAGTGCTCGGTTTAGTGCTGGGGCTGGCGGTTGGGATACTCATCACCTTGAATCTGAATGGCATTATGACCACCTTAGGGATTTCTATTCTAGGCGTAGGGCAAAGTTTGCCGGTGAAACTGGAATTGATGCAGTTGTCTGTGATCGTGATTGGTACGCTGCTGGTGACCCTGCTGGCGACCTTATATCCCGCACTGCGCGCCGCCAATGTGCAACCCGCGACTGCGCTCAGATATGAGTAACGGGATACGACTAAACCTGTCGTTGCGACTGAGCGACGATGGAATAACGATTTCAATATACGAATAATTAAATGCATTGATTTGATGACATAAATCGATGCCAAAGCCTGTTTAAGAGAGAACTTCAATGCAAGACGTGTTACTGCAAGTGCAGAGTGTCAGTAAGAGTTACCATGATGGCGCCGTGACCACGCAAGTGTTGTCTAATGTTGATCTGCAAGTGTTTAAGGGCGAGCAGTTGGCGATTGTCGGCAGTTCAGGCTCAGGTAAAAGTACCTTGCTGCACATCATGGGCACGTTGGATGAACCAACCGCAGGTAAAGTCTTGCTGTTAGGCGAAGATTTATATCAAGTGTCCAGTGCACGCCAAGCGCAGATCCGTAACCAAGACTTAGGTTTTATCTATCAATTCCATCATTTATTGCCTGAATTTACTGCGCTAGAAAACGTCGCTATGCCGGCGTTTATTCAAGGTAAAGATCGTAAGCTGGCGCTCGCCGATGCTAAAGCCTTATTGGAGCGGGTCGGTTTAGGGCATCGCATGACGCACATTCCTGCCGAGCTATCGGGCGGCGAACGTCAACGTGTGGCTATCGCAAGGGCCTTGATTAATAAACCTAAATTAGTGCTGGCTGATGAACCTACGGGTAACTTAGATGCCAACAGCGGCGATGCCGTTTATGAGTTGATCCGCGAACTCGCCGAACAACTGGGTACGGCGTTTGTGGTGGTGACCCATGATCATAAATTGGCTGCCCGTATGGATCGTCAACTGATGATGAAGAACGGCTTCCTGCAATTAGCGGCGGAAACCCAAGTATGAAAGGACCGTTAGCTTTATCCATTGGTTGGCGTTTTTATCGCGCCCGCCAATCCAACAGCTTTATTAGCTTTATTTCCTTCGCATCGACTGCGGGCATCGCCTTAGGTGTGGCGGTATTGATCATCGTCCTGTCGGCAATGAACGGTTTTGAGCGCGAGTTAGAACATAGATTGCTTGGCGTCGTGCCGCAGGCGGACATCGTCGGTGTGAGCGAACCTATCGCGAACTGGCAGAGTGTTGCCGAGGGGGCGCTGTTAATTGAAGGTATTCGTGGCGCGGCGCCTTTTATCCGCATGCAAGGTTTAGTGCAAAAGCCCGGCGGCTTTCAAGGCTTAGCCGTGGTGGGGATCGATCCAAAAGAAGAAATCAAGGTCTCGACACTGGCGCAATTTATGAGCGATGCCAGCTGGCAGAGTCTAGGCCAAGATGAAAATCACATCGTCCTTGGGCAGAGTTTGTTGACTAAATTGGGGCTTGAGGTTGGCGATACGCTGGCCTTATATGTGCAGGATATGGATCCAGAAGCGGCGGGCAGTTTACGCGCGGCGAAGAGCCATCGTTTTGTGGTGTCTGGCGCCTATAATCTTGGCGGCGAGCTTGAGCTGACCACGGCTTATATTCCTATGCAGTACGCGGCGCAGATTTTGAACATGAAGAGCGGCGTGACTGGCGTGCGTATTAGCGTCGATAAAGTGTTTGATGCGCCCGTCAAAGTGCGCGAGCTTGGTTATGCGCAAAAGCAGTCGGTGTATATCAGTGACTGGACCCGTACCCAAGGGCATTTATATCAAGATATTCAGTTGGTTCGCACAGTCATGTACTTAGTGCTTGTGCTGGTGATTGGTGTCGCCTGCTTTAATATCGTTTCCACCTTAGTGATGGCGGTGCGGGATAAAGCCTCTGAGATTGCAATTTTGATGACTATGGGCCTGAGCCGCCTTGCTGTGATGGGGATTTTCATGGTGCAGGGCGCCTTGAATGGTCTGCTTGGCTGTGGTCTTGGCGGGATTATCGGCGTGAGTGTGGCACTGAATTTAAGTGCGATTGCCAGTACGATGGAGCAGTTACTCGGTATTCAACTGCTGTCAGCCGATGTGTACTTTGTCGATTTTTTACCGTCTGAGTTACATGGCTCAGATGCGGTGTTGGTGATTGTGATGGCGTTTGTGATGAGCTTAATCGCCACGCTTTATCCTGCTTGGAAAGCCAGTCAGATTGCGCCAGCACAAGCCTTAGCGGGTAGATAACGTAATCAGAGGTTGTGCGTCCTGTTAGCCGATTGGTGCTGAAATCAGTGCTGACGCTTGCAGGACACTCTTCTTATTCTCAATCACTATACTATTTCTCAAATACTATGTTTTGGCGATTGCGGATGTGAGACTTGATGGCTCGAGTACTGAAGGATTTAGAATGAAAGCCACATAAACAAAAAGGCCAGTGAGCGCTCTTAGAAGAGATTGCCACTGGCCTTTTTTATGTCTAACGTTTTGTATCTATGCGTTTTGGAAAGCTAAGTGTTAATCGAGGCTAACGCTTCGAGACTAACACTTCGAGACTAACGCCTACAATTAACGCTTTAAAGCTTCGTTCAATAAAGGACGCATGATTTTAACTAATTCTGTGGTCACTTTAGGTGAGCCTGCAACGATGTTACCAGAAATCAAATAGTTATGGTTGCCAGTGAAATCGGTAACCGTACCGCCCGCTTCGCGGCAGATAAGATCGCCAGCAGCGATATCCCATGGCTTTAAGCCAATTTCGAAGAAGCCGTCTAAACGACCCGCAGCAACATAGGCTAAATCTAATGCGGCAGAACCTGCACGACGTAAGTCAGCACATTGGCCGAAGACTTCGCCGAAAATAGCCATATAAGTTTCAGTGTGTTGACGCGCCTTGAATGGGAAGCCAGTACCAATCATGGTAGGCGCTAATTCATTCACGTTGGTAACACGCAGACGGAAATCATTGAGTTTTGCGCCTTTACCACGTACGGCGGTAAAGAGTTCTTCACGGACAGGATCGTAAACAACCGCAACTTCAGTTTTACCTTTATGTTGCAGAGCGATAGAAATCGCGAAGTGGGGAATGCCTCTAACAAAGTTGTTAGTGCCATCCAGAGGGTCAACTATCCAAACGTAGTCGTTATTCTCACCGCGGTTTTCGCCTTTCTCTTCACCCACGATAGTGTGATCAGGGTAAGATTTACGAATTTGGTAAGTAATTGTCGCTTCTGCTTCCTTGTCTACACTGGTAACAAAATCGTTGATACCTTTTGAACTGACTTCAATACGGTCAAGTTCGGTATAGGCGCGCATAATATTTTGGCCGGCCGCGCGGGCAGCGCGTACAGCAATCGTCAGCATCGGATGCATTGCAATCCCCTGGATGTTAAAGAACGTTAAAATAGCGGGCGGCATTATACCCGATTTGATAGTTATATCAAATACCGATTTTCATATAAGCATTCGGCAATGGCTGTGATAATATTCGTCCCCAACGTTTTATGAATTAAATTAAGTTGTTTCATGCTAAGTAATATTCGAGTGGTTTTAGTGGGGACTTCGCACCCCGGCAATATTGGTTCCACTGCCAGAGCGATGAAGACTATGGGTCTGTCAAATCTGTACCTTGCAGAACCGCGTGTTGAACCCGATGGGCATTCCATTGCATTAGCCGCGGGTGCATCGGATATTCTGAAACATCTTGTGAAAGTGGATTCACTCGCTGAAGCGATTGCCGATTGCAGCCTCGTGATTGCAACCAGCGCGCGCAGTCGCACCTTAGATTGGCCGATGTTAGAGCCAAGAGAAGCTGGGGTGAGATTAGCGACCGAGGCACTTAAAGGCCCCGTTGCAATCGTGTTTGGCCGTGAGAACCACGGGTTGAGCAATGAAGAGTTGCAACAGTGCACTTATCATGTGGCGATTCCTGCAAATCCTGAATACAGCTCGCTCAATCTTGCGCAAGCCGTACAAATCATTTGTTATGAAACCCGTGTTGCCCACCTCGCACAAAAAGAAGTGGCTGAAGAAGAGCTGACTGAGTATCCCTTGGCCGCCGATCAGGAACGTTTCTTTGCACACCTTGAGACGACGCTGCTATCAACTGGCTTTATCATTAAGAATCATCCCGGACAAGTGATGATGAAACTGCGCCGCTTGTTTAGCCGCGCACGGATTGAGAGTCAGGAGATGAATATTCTCAGGGGTATTTTGACCTCTATTGAGAAAGTGACGGGTTCTAAAGACAAATAGCCAAATCCTAATCATCAATAATTACCATACAGAATGACCGTAAAGGGATAAACAATGGGCGTGATAGCTAGGCTAAAAGAAGACATTGAATCTATATATCACCGTGATCCTGCGGCGCGCAGCGCGTTTGAGATCTTGGTTAACTATCCGGGCATGCATGCCATTTGGTTGCATCGGATAAGCCATAAGCTATGGAAGCGCGATTGGCGCTTAACGGCACGTTGTTTATCGACTTTCTCCCGTTGGTTGACGGGTGTAGAAATCCATCCCGGCGCCACCATAGGTCATCGATTTTTTATCGACCATGGCATGGGGGTGGTGATTGGTGAAACGGCTGAAATTGGCGATGATTGCACCCTTTATCATGGTGTAACGCTTGGTGGAACCACATGGCAGGCGGGGAAACGTCACCCGACGTTAGCCAATAACGTGGTGGTGGGCGCGGGGGCAAAAATCCTCGGTCCTATTACCATGCACGACGGTGCGCGTGTGGGTTCAAACTCGGTTGTGGTGAAAGATGTGCCAAAAGATACCACAGTAGTCGGTATTCCTGGGCGCGTGGTGGCATCACCGTCACCGCAATCGAAAGAGAAAACTGAACGCCGTAGCGCGATGGCGAAAAAATACGGTTTTGATGCATACGCAGTATCACCGGATAATCCCGATCCTGTTGCCAATGCGATAGGGCAGATGCTGGATCATATGCATCTGATGGACTCGAAAGTTCAAGAGTTGTGTCAAGCCATTCAAGGGCTAGGTGGTAATGTCTGCACCGAAAAACTGCCAGAGCTGGATATGGGCGAGTTTAATGATGCAGAGAAAGCCGCCGCCGATAAGCGACAAAATGCTATCGATGAGTTTGATCCGAGTATTTAACTTTAACGTAATGGTCTGAGTGACTTAAAAGTCTAGTTTCAACGGTTCTACTTTAGCGGATCTTGTTATAAAGGCTCATACAGCGGTCAAACCTTAGTTTGACCGCGCCATAGTGTACTGATCACTTTTATCCTGGGTTTATATCGTGCTAGATGTCGATTAATTGGCGCTCTAGCATTGAATCTTAAGCCGGAAAAAGGTTAAATACCCCACCAAGATGAAAGGGTATTGGTTATTTGTACACTCATATACTTGAGTGTTTTAGTAGGTTTTAATACTTGACTGAATTACTCGGGTATGTTGAAATAATGCATACCTGTTCGGGAGCTATGGTAGTTATGAAACTTACATCAAAAGGTCGTTATGCAGTAACCGCTATGCTAGATGTGGCCATCCACTCGGCATCGGGACCAGTTCCCTTAGCGGACATCTCTGAGAGACAAGGGATTTCGCTTTCCTATCTGGAACAACTCTTCGCTAAGCTAAGAAAACACGGTTTAGTTGCCAGTGTACGTGGACCGGGCGGTGGTTATCGCTTAGGCCTAGAAGCCAATGATATTTCAGTCGGCATGGTTGTCCATGCTGTAGACGAGTCTGTCGATGCGACTCGTTGCCAAGGACTTGGCAATTGTCAGAGTGGAACTCGCTGCTTAACCCATTCACTTTGGGGCGATTTAAGCAAACAAATTTCAGATTTTTTAGATGGTATCAGTCTTGCTGGCTTGATGCAGAAACGAGATGTGCAATTTATCTCGCTTAAGCAAGACACTATGCAAAAGGAACAAAGAGTCAGTTTATAACGGCCTTTGTTATATATAAAAATAATTTTTGTACGTTGTATGTAGCCTCTACCAGAGACTGCTCAGTACGGAGTGTGTTATGAAGCTTCCTATCTATTTAGATTACGCCGCCACCACGCCTGTTGATCCAAGAGTCGCGGAAAAGATGTTCCAATGTATGACAATGGACGGCATCTTTGGTAATCCAGCCTCACGTTCACACCGCTACGGCTGGCAAGCTGAAGAAGCGGTGGATATTGCTCGCAATCAAATTGCCGAGTTAATTAACGCCGATCACCGCGAAATTGTGTTTACCTCTGGCGCGACGGAATCGAACAACTTAGCGATTAAAGGTGTTGCTCATTTCTATCACAAGAAAGGCAAGCACATCATTACCAGTAAGACTGAACATAAAGCCGTTCTTGATACCTGTCGCCAATTAGAGCGCGAAGGTTTCGAAGTGACTTATTTAGAGCCAGCGGCTAACGGCATCATTCCGATGGAACGTTTAGAAGCGGCAATGCGTGACGACACTATCCTTGTCAGCATCATGCACGTGAACAACGAAATCGGTGTGATCCACGATATCGATGCAATCGGTGAGCTGTGCCGTTCAAAAGGCATTATTTTCCACATGGATGCAGCGCAAAGTGCAGGCAAAGTGCCTATCGATGTGCAAGCCACTAAAGTGGATTTGATCTCGATTTCTGGTCACAAAATGTATGGCCCTAAAGGCATCGGCGCGCTATATGTTCGTCGTAAGCCACGCATTCGCTTAGAAGCGCAAATGCACGGTGGTGGCCATGAGCGTGGTATGCGTAGCGGTACGTTACCAACGCATCAAATCGTAGGTTTAGGTGAAGCTGCTGCAATCGCAAAAGCGGAAATGGCCTCTGATGACGCTCGTATCGGTGCATTGCGTGACAAATTATGGAATGGCATCAAGCACATTGAAGAAACCTATATCAATGGTGATGCGATTGAGCGCGTTAGCGGTAGCCTCAACGTCAGCTTCAACTATGTTGAAGGCGAGTCGTTAATGATGGCACTGAAAGATTTAGCGGTTTCATCGGGTTCGGCTTGTACCTCTGCCAGCCTAGAGCCTAGCTACGTATTACGTGCGCTTGGCTTAAACGATGAAATGGCACATAGCTCGATTCGTTTCTCTATCGGCCGTTTCACAACCGAAGAAGAAATCGATCACGCTATCGAAGTAATTACTCAATCTATTGATAAATTAAGAGAAATGTCTCCTTTGTGGGAAATGTTTAAAGATGGAATCGACCTGAACCAAGTTCAATGGGCACATCATTAATTCTGACCTTTACAATAGATAATTTTGGAGCAGTACCATGGCTTACAGTGAAAAAGTGATAGATCATTATGAGAACCCACGTAACGTTGGTTCTTTTGATAAAAACGATCCTTCGGTCGTGACCGGTATGGTAGGCGCGCCTGCTTGCGGTGACGTGATGAAACTTCAGTTGAAAATTGGTGCTGATGGCATCATTCAAGACGCTAAGTTCAAAACCTACGGTTGTGGTAGCGCGATTGCGTCTAGCTCACTGGTAACTGAGTGGGTTAAAGGCAAGACTATCGAACAAGCTGCGGCGATTAAGAACACAGATATCGCTGAAGAATTGGCATTGCCACCGGTGAAGATCCACTGTTCAATTTTGGCTGAAGATGCCATTAAAGCTGCTATCGACGAGTACAAATCGAAACAAGCTAAGTAACATCTGGAGTTAAGATGGCGATTACAATGACCCCAGCGGCAGCCGATCGTGTCAGATCTTTCTTAGTCAATCGAGGCAAAGGTGTAGGCCTGCGTCTCGGCTTAAGAACATCAGGCTGTTCTGGTATGGCTTATGTACTTGAGTTCGTTGATTCTTTAAATGATGACGATGAAGTATTTGATATCGAAGATGTGAAAATCATCATCGATGCCAAGAGCCTCATCTATCTTCAAGGGATCGAGCTGGATTTTGTTAAAGAAGGGCTGAACGAAGGCTTCCAATTTAACAATCCTAACGCAAAAGGTGAGTGTGGTTGCGGTGAGAGTTTCACTGTTTAACCGCTAAAGTTGACGCATGAATTATTTCGAGCTGTTTAAATTTTCCCCTGCCTTCGATATTGATACCGCCTTACTTGCAGAACGCTATCGCGAACTGCAACGGGCGGTTCATCCCGATAAATTTGCCAATGATACTGAGCAGCAAAAATTGCTGTCGGTGCAGCGCACGGCGCAAGTCAATGATGGTTTTCAAACCTTAAAAGATCCCATTCGCCGCGCCGAGCATATGTTGTCGCTGCGTGGCATTGAATTAAGCCATGAAACCACGACAGTGAAAGATACTGGCTTCTTGATGCAGCAAATGGAATGGCGTGAGGCGTTGGAAGACATACGCGATAGTGCCGATCCTCAAGCGAGTATTGACGAACTATATCAATCGTTTGCGCAGTACCGCGCGCAACTCACTCAGCAATTGACTCAACTGTTAACCAGTGAGCAGGCTGAAGATGCATTGTTAGCGGCGGATCAAGTTCGCAAACTCAAATTTATGGCAAAATTACACGACGAGTTGACCAGAGTCGAAGACGCTCTGTTAGATTGATTTTCCGTGTTTATGTTACTTTGCTGACTCAAGCACGCTTGGGTTGGCATTACTAAGTTGGATATATATGGCCCTTTTGCAGATAGCTGAGCCCGGTCAAAGTGCCGCGCCGCACCAACATAGACTTGCCGTTGGCATAGATTTAGGTACGACCAATTCTTTGGTGGCGGCTGTTCGAAGTGGCGAGACGGCAACTCTGCCGGACGAACTTGGACAGCATTCATTACCTTCTATCGTGCGTTATACCCAAGATTCAGTCGAAGTTGGCGCCCTTGCGGCGTTGAGTTCGGCGCAGGATCCGCAAAACACGATCGTTTCGGTTAAGCGTTTTATGGGCCGCAGCCTGGCTGATATCAAAGCCGGCGAGCAATCATTCCCCTACGAGTTTGCCGAAAGCGAAAACGGTTTACCTTTATTCGTGACTCCCCAAGGCCAAGTAAATCCCGTGCAAGTGTCTGCGGAGATTTTACGTCCGCTGATTGCCCGTGCTGAAAAAACCTTAGGTGGCGAGCTGCAAGGTGTCGTAATAACCGTACCGGCCTATTTTGATGATGCCCAGCGCCAAGGCACGAAAGATGCCGCAGCTTTGCTGGGTGTTAAAGTGCTACGTCTGTTGAATGAACCGACGGCTGCTGCGATTGCCTACGGCTTAGACTCTAAGCAAGAGGGCGTAATTGCCATCTATGACTTAGGCGGCGGCACCTTCGATATTTCTATTTTGCGCTTGAATCGCGGCGTATTCGAAGTGTTAGCCACCGGCGGTGATTCTGCGCTTGGCGGCGATGATTTCGATCATTTACTCCAAGCACATATGCAACAAGTGTGGCAGCTTAGCGACATCGACTCACAATTAAGCCGTCAACTGTTGATTGAATCGCGTCGAGTCAAAGAAGCCTTAACGGATGCAGCAGAAACTGAAGCAAAAGTGATCCTTGCCGATGGGACTGAACTCACGCAAATCGTTTCTAAAGCTGAATTTGATGCCATGATTGCGGCGTTGGTTAAGAAGACCATTGCTAGCTGTCGCCGTACCCTGCGTGATGCGGGCGTGACGACAGATGAAGTGCTTGAAACTGTGATGGTTGGCGGTTCAACGCGCGTGCCATTAGTGCGTGAACAGGTTGAAGCTTTCTTCGGTAAACCACCACTGACGTCTATCGATCCCGACCGTGTTGTCGCGATTGGTGCGGCCATTCAAGCCGACATTTTAGTGGGTAATAAACCTGAATCTGATTTGTTGCTCCTCGATGTGATCCCTTTGTCATTAGGCATTGAGACCATGGGCGGCTTAGTGGAAAAAGTGGTGTCGCGTAATACGACGATTCCGGTTGCGCGAGCACAGGAATTTACCACCTTTAAAGATGGTCAAACGGCCATGGCATTCCATGTGGTGCAGGGCGAGCGTGAGCTCGTTGCCGATTGCCGCTCACTGGCGCGTTTTACGCTAAAAGGTATTCCGCCGTTAGCCGCAGGCGCGGCGCATATTCGTGTGACATTCCAAGTGGATGCAGATGGTTTACTTAGCGTGACCGCGATGGAGAAATCCACCGGCGTGCAATCTAGCATTCAAGTTAAGCCATCTTTTGGTTTATCGGATACTGAAATTGCCACTATGCTGAAAGATTCGATGAAGTATGCCAAAGACGATATCGGTCGTCGTATGCTGGCCGAGCAGCAAGTGGAGGCGGCGAGGGTACTCGAGTCTTTACATGCCGCGTTAGCGAAAGATGGCGACTTGCTGAATGCCGATGAGCGTGGGCAAATTGACGCCATCATGGCCAATGTGGCGCAAGTGGCTACGGGCGATGATGCCGATGCAATTAAACTCGCGATTGAAAAACTGGATGAGCAAACCCAAGATTTTGCTGCCAGACGTATGGACAATTCTATTCGAGTGGCATTTAAAGGCCAGTCGATCGACAACATATAGGTGATGTAATGCCCCAATTAGTCTTTCTTCCCCATGCCGAGTTGTGCCCAGATGGCGCAGTGCTTGAGGCGAATGTTGGTGAGACCATTCTTGATGTTGCGCTGCGTAATGGCATCAATATCGAGCATGCCTGTGAAAAGTCCTGTGCTTGCACCACGTGTCACTGTATTGTGCGTGAAGGCTTTAATGATCTTGAGCCAAGTGATGAGCTGGAAGATGACATGTTAGACAAAGCTTGGGGACTTGAGCCCGAAAGCCGTCTATCTTGTCAGGCGAAAGTGGTCGACACTGACATGGTGATTGAGATCCCTAAATACACGGTTAACATGGTCAGCGAAGGCAATTAATGCTGCCGCGATAATTGTTAAAACCAGTCCATGTGACTGGTTTTTTGCTTTTGGCGTTGAGCATTTGTGCAACTAATCTTGTCTATGCCTCTAGTTGTTTGATTTATCCCTGCGCAGGCGTATTATGCGCTCAAAATTAATGGTTGCCGGAGACCAAATGAGAATAGCGATCTTATCGCAAGGGCCTGAGCTATATTCAACGAAGCGACTCGTTGAAGCGGCTCAATTACGTGGTCATGAAGTACACGTAATTAATCCCCTTGAATGTTATATGAATATCAACATGCGGCAATCGAGTATCCACATTGGTGGGCGAGAGTTACCCGCATTTGATGCCGTGATCCCCCGTATTGGGGCGTCGATTACCTTTTATGGTTCGGCGGTGTTGCGTCAGTTTGAGATGATGGGCGTCTATGCTTTAAATGATTCTGTAGGGATCTCGCGCTCACGTGACAAATTGCGTTCTATGCAGTTGATGTCACGCCGCGGCATTGGCTTGCCCATTACTGGATTTGCCAATAAACCGAGTGATATTCCCGACTTAATTGATATGGTGGGTGGCGCGCCTCTGGTGATTAAATTACTCGAAGGCACCCAAGGTATTGGCGTGGTATTAGCCGAGACCCGTAAAGCGGCTGAGAGCGTGATTGAAGCCTTTATGGGCCTTAAAGCCAACATTATGGTGCAGGAATATATCAAAGAGGCTAATGGCGCAGATATTCGCTGCTTTGTGCTCGGCGATAAAGTGATCGCTGCCATGAAGCGCCAAGCTATGCCCGGAGAGTTCCGCTCTAACTTGCACCGTGGTGGCACGGCAAGTTTAGTCAAATTAACCCCAGAGGAACGCTCAGTCGCCATTCGTGCGGCTAAGACTATGGGGCTTAATGTGGCTGGTGTTGACTTGCTACGCTCAAACCACGGTCCTGTGATCATGGAAGTGAACTCCTCACCCGGTCTTGAAGGAATTGAAGGCGCCACCACGAAAGATGTGGCGGGTGCTATTATTGATTTTGTTGAAAAAAATGCGATAAAAGTAAAAAAGGTGACGCAAGCACAGGGTTAATGCTCTTGCTGTCGAGTATTGACTGCGGAACATCAACACTTGATTCACCTCCTTATGGGTAACGCCGTTAAGCAATCGCTTACCCATTAAAGCGAACCGAATAGGGGTAAACGATGACATTAACTTGGATAGATTCGTTAGATATTGCGTTGGAATTACTCGAAGCACACCCAGAGGTGAATCCCACTCAGCTGCATTTCACCCAATTGTATGAGTGGGTGTTAGCCTTGGATGATTTTGCCGATGATCCTAAGCACTGTAATGAAAAAATACTGGAAGCGATTCAGCAGTGTTGGATTGAGGAAAAGTAGTGAGCACAGTGGCGATACGGTTTTTTATGTGAGGCATCTTGTCCATTTGACGTTTAACTAAGGTGATTTACCTCACGTTTTTGCAGTGGCGCAGAGGATATTTGGCGAGAGTTTGATCACAGTCAAGTTCATTTTTAGCGGATATCGTACCTTGTTGTATATTGGTTAAGGCATTTAAATGGCTTAACTTTGTTATCGCAACTGCAAGGATGTTCACATGAAACTTTTGCTTGTATTGTTATGTATGCTTGTCCCTTCAATGGCTTGGGCTCATCCAGGACATGGCGGTGTCGGTTTATTCCATCACTTGTTAGATCTTGCTCCCGCAATCATTTTAGTCGCTTTGATTGCTTGGGCAGGTATTTGGGCAAAAAATAGAAAATAATCCCATTTTTTAATGAGTTAATGGACCCTGCTGAGGATTTATCCTCCTAGCGGGGTCTTTTGCGTGATCAAGCTGATTACGAATAAAGCGAATGTGCGCAATATCTCAGACTAATTTGCTATAAAGATAGGATTTAGCTTTTAAATTTCGTATAATCCGCGCGAATTTTTTAAACTTGCTGACAAAGGAAGCTAGTTATGGCGATCGAACGCACATTTTCTATTATCAAACCTGATGCTGTTGCAAAAAACCACATCGGTGCTATCTACAATCGTTTTGAAACTGCTGGTCTTAAGATCGTTGCATCAAAAATGTTACACCTGACTAAAGAACAAGCTGAAGGTTTCTATGCTGAGCATAGCGAGCGCGGCTTCTTCGGTGCTCTGGTTGCATTCATGACTTCTGGTCCTATCATGGTCCAAGTATTAGAAGGCGAAAACGCTGTTTTAGCTCACCGTGAAATTTTAGGTGCAACTAACCCAGCTCAAGCGGCTCCTGGTACTATCCGTGCTGATTTCGCTGAAAGCATTGACGAAAACGCGGCTCACGGCTCTGATGCTGTTGAATCTGCTGCTCGTGAAATTGCTTACTTCTTCAGCGCTGAAGAACTGTGTCCACGCACTCGTTAATTCGATGCTAAGACTGAAAAAGGAGCCCTAGGCTCCTTTTTTATTGGCTACAATTTAGCGAATACTGCTTGCCGTGCGCAATGAATCTAATGCCGCGATACCAATTACGTCTCGCTTCACGGTTTTAAAGTTGAATTAGCGCTTGTTTTTATTGTTCTTTTAAAATTCTGCACATTTTTTTAATTTTCTTGCTTGAAATTTTCTCTCCCGTCCTTATATCTATTTCAGGATCGCTCGATGAGGGTCCTAGTGTGAATTCTGTGCCGTAAGGACAGAAGATTTAATTCGGCAGACTCTACAACCGTTTTCATCCTGAAAACAGTCCGCCAATTCTCCATATTGCTTAAGACAAGGATATGAATATGCGTACTTATGATTTAACACCACTTTACCGCAGTGCCATTGGTTTTGACCGTTTAGCGCAATTGGCAGAACATGCCGCCGCCAATAATGGTAACTCAGGTTATCCTCCATATAACATCGAATTACTCGGCGAAAATCGTTATCGCATAACGATGGCCGTAGCCGGATTCTCGATGGATGAACTTGAGATCAGCAGTGAAGGTGAAAAATTACTGGTGAAAGGCAATAAAGCCGAAAGCCAAACCGAGCGTAAATACCTGTATCAAGGCATAGCTGAACGCGGTTTTGAGCGTACTTTCCAGCTGGCAGACTATGTTACTGTGCTTGGTGCAAGTTTAGAAAATGGCTTACTCAATGTTGATTTAGTGCGTGAAATTCCTGAAGCATTGAAACCACGCAAAATTGAGATCACCTCATCGCGCTTGTTAGACAGCCAGTCATAATTGACGCTGTGATAACCGCTTAAAAACAAGGGGAGCATTATGCTCCCCTTGATGTTTTTGTGCTTATGCGAAAATGTCCGCGAGATTTCCGAGGGAAAACTAGGCTTTCATGGCCTTTTCGCCGCGGGCCAAACCCACCACGCCGGAGCGTGAGACTTCGACCAGTTTGGTGACTTCTCCCAGCGCATGAATAAACGCATCGAGTTTATCTGACGTGCCCACCATTTGGATGGTGTATAAATTGGCGGTGACATCGACAATCTGACCGCGGAAAATATCCGCCATACGTTTCACTTCTTCCCTAAATTCGCCTTGGGCACGGACCTTAACAAGGGCAAGCTCACGTTCAATATAAGCAGACTCAGTAATATTCGATACTTTTAACACATCGATTAACTTATGTAGCTGCTTCTCTATCTGCTCTAACACCATTTCATCGGCAACAACTGTGATATTAAGCCGCGACAGGGTGATATCGTCCGTTGGCGCCACTGTTAAACTTTCAATGTTATAACCGCGCTGTGAAAACAAACCGACCACACGAGACAGGGCGCCGGATTGGTTTTCTAATAATACAGATATAATTCGACGCATTAGCATTTCTCCGTCTTGGTCAGCCACATTTCATTCATCGCACCACCGCGGATCAACATGGGGTACACGTGCTCAGTTTCATCCACCATGATATCGATAAAGACCAGTCTGTCTTTCATCGCCAGCGCTTCAGCCATTTTTGACTCAAGTTCGGCGGGATCGCTGATCGTCATGCCAACATGACCATAGGCCTCGGCAATTTTGGCAAAATTTGGCACTGAATCCATATAGGAATGTGAGTGACGGCCAGAGTAAATCATGTCCTGCCATTGTTTTACCATGCCAAGGAAACGATTGTTTAAGTTGATGATTTTAACCGGCGTATCATATTGCAGCGCGGTCGAAAGCTCTTGAATGTTCATCTGGATGGAACCATCACCCGTGACACACACAACAGTAGCATCAGGCATGGCCATTTTTACGCCCATCGCGGCGGGCAGGCCGAATCCCATTGTCCCTAGGCCACCTGAGTTGATCCAGCGGCGCGGCTTATCGAACGGATAGTACAAGGCGGCAAACATTTGGTGCTGGCCAACATCTGATGCGACATAGGCATCGCCATTGGTCAGCTTATACAAGGTTTCAATCACTTGCTGTGGTTTGATGCGGCCACTGTTTTTGTCATAGGCCAGACAATCGCGACTGCGCCATTGTTCAATGTCATTCCACCAAGTAGCAATAGCATCGTTGTCGTTGTGTTCGTTCGATTCATCTAACAGTGCCAACATGCTGTCTAAAATACTGTCGGCTGACCCCACGATAGGAATATCCACGTGGATAGTTTTCGAAATAGAAGAGGGATCGATATCTATGTGCAAAATGGTCGCGTTCGGACAGTATTTTTCCACATTATTGGTGGTTCTATCGTCGAAGCGTACACCAATACCGAAGATCAAATCGCAGTTATGCATTGTCATGTTGGCTTCGTAGCGACCGTGCATCCCAAGCATGCCTAAACTGTTTTTGTGGGTGCTTGGAAAGGCGCCAAGCCCCATCAACGTGCTGACGACGGGAATGTTTAATCTCTCAGCTAATTGCAGAATTTGCTTATCACAACCTGAGATAATTGCGCCGCCACCGACATAAAGTACCGGTTTTTTTGCGGCTAACAGGGCTTGAAGACCACGGCGGATCTGACCTTTATGGCCTGATGTCGTTGGATTGTACGAGCGCATTTTGACGCTTTCTGGGTAGCAATATTCGTGCAGCAGGGCGGGGTTTAAACAATCTTTTGGCAGATCGACAACCACAGGACCGGGACGGCCAGTAGAGGCAATGTAAAAAGCCTTTTTAATGATTTCAGGAATTTCAGTCGGATCTTTAACTAAAAAGCTGTGTTTCACTACAGGGCGAGAGATACCTATCATGTCGCATTCTTGGAAGGCATCGTTACCGATAAGATTGCTCGGGACTTGACCCGATAACACCACAAGGGGGATAGAATCCATGTAAGCGGTGGCAATACCGGTAATCGCGTTGGTCGCGCCTGGGCCTGAGGTGACTAATACCACGCCCACTTTACCCGTGGCACGGGCGTAGCCATCGGCCATGTGTACGGCGGCTTGTTCGTGGCGAACGAGTATGTGTTCAATACCGGGGATAACGTGCAGGGCGTCGTAGATATCTAAAACTGAACCGCCAGGATAGCCAAAAATGTGCTTTACGCCTTCATCGATCAAAGAACGCACTATCATGCTGGCGCCGGATAACATCTCCATGTGGAACTCCTATTGCATAGTACCGTTACGGTAAACAGTATCTTGTTACAGCGACGGTAATCGCTCTAAAAATTAAGCCTGAAGGGTAATTCAGACTCCGAAATGCTGAACTGACTTCGTCGAAGACAAGTGACTCATCCCTTAGGATGCAGCAACTGTTGCAATGAACAGAATTTCATCATATTCAAAAAAAACAACATTTCAAGCCTTTTATGTAAAAAATAACCAACTTGAAACAATTTCACGTTTGAATGACTCGATAACTTGCTTGAATCGCCAAGTAACCTAGGCTGGTTTATGGGCTTATCTTATATTTTTCAGATTGTTAGATGCTTAAAAAGCAAAAACGGCACTAAAAGTGCCGTTTTGGTGTTGGAGGTTAGATAAGCAGATACTTAACTGTCGCGATTAAATATTACTTATTTGCTACATCTGTGAAAGCCAATGCGCTGTTTTATGCGATCAAACATGTGTTGCCGATGTGGCATTGGTATCCATGGCTCTTAGAAATAGACCCTTAAAAATAGCTCCTTAAACCGTCGGCGGTATTTGATGCTTTGGACGATTGAATTGGCAAATACCGACTAACACAATAGAACCTAACATGAGGGCAGAGAAGGGCACGGCTGTGCCATCGTAAAACACTGCCAATAACGGGCCCGCCAGTGCGCCACAGCCAAATCTTAAGGTGCCAATAACTGCGGTTGCGGTTCCCGTTTCTTGCTTGAACTTCATCAGTACTATCGCATCGGCATTGACTGACATCACCCCTAGGCTACCCATTAAAGGAATAAGCATGATCACGGTAAAGTGATAGCTCATATCCAGCAGGTTTACGGTTAATAAACCGACACCAGCAATCGCCCCGAAAAAGGTCGACACATGCAACATACGTAGCGAACCATAACGGCCCACGATGCGCGTATTAATGATATTGGCCAACATCAACGCGCCGACGTTAGTGCTAAACAAGATTGCAAAATAGGATTTATCTAAGGCAAAGACTTCCATGTAAACGAAGGGCGATGCAGTGAGATAACAGAAAAATGAAAAAGACGTTAACACGCCGCTGGCAATGTTTAGCTTAACGCCAGGGCGGGAAAATACGGTCGCATAGGCGCCAAGAAACGATTTCTGGCTGCGGGTATCCATATCTTTATCGCTGGGCATTTTTAGCGCAAACAGCACCAGTAATAACAGGGTTGCGGCATAGGCGGATTGAATGAAGAAGATTAAATGCCAATCACCGAGTTCGAGGATCACGCTGCCAATGCTAGGTGCGAGTAATGGCGCTAACATCATGATTAAACTCACGTATGACATACCCTTGGCGGTATTGTCACCATAGACTTCTTTGATGTATCCCGGTACCACCACAGTCGCAGCCGCGCCGATAAAAGCCTGCAAAAAACGTAGTCCAAGAAAGACTTCGACTTGACCCGCAAACCCTATCAGTAAGCTGGTGAGCATAAATCCACTCAGTCCCAATATCACCATAGGGCGACGACCAATGCGGTCGGCTAGGGGGCCGAAACATAACATGCCCAGCGCGTAACCCGCTAAGTAGATACTCAGGGACTGCTGCACTGTCGTGACATTGGTATGAAAACTGAGGGCCAATGTCGACATCGCAGGTAAGTACATGTCGATGGCCAATGGCGTGATCGCGACAATCGCCGCAAGCATGGGAATAAGCAGCGCTAAATTCGGTATACGTCTGCCGTTATGGGCAGAAGGTTGTGATTGTGGGTCCACTGTTACCTCGGGTGGCGAAAGAATTGAAAGCGTATTTCACAGGTTTATGCGGTGTGGTTTAAATTGTACTAGAACAATTCACAATTAATCCGCCATTTTGAAGCCAGTTCCTGCGCTACCAGTTTCTACACTAAGAGCGAGAGCACATGATCAAGATCATTGGCGGGGTTTAGGCAAAAGTGAATTGCGGTATTGTCTATTTGCACAGTTCAGACAGCAAGCAATAGCATAGTAAAGTGCTCGGACAAATAAACCAATCTTTGCGCTGATTTCTTTACTGTATTTTACCGATTAAATTGTAACTAAGTGGTAAGTTTGATTACCGAAGTGTCACTTTAGTAGATTGGGCCGTTATCTTCACAAGATTCTTCATTTAAATCTTTCTTATCAAGTCTTTCTTATCAAATCGTAGCCCTTTGTAACTCAGTTCTTTACATCTTAGTCCTTCACATCCTGATGGTTTAAACTGACTCGTTCAAAAGTACGAGCTGTCATCTGAGTGTCACGGCTTTGTCATCCCTACGTCTTTTATGCTGACTAGTTTAGTGGGCTTTAGCTTCACCCTACTAAAAATAAAATATTCAGGAATGACACGATGAAAACACAACGACTTCCGCTAGCCGCTGCCATTATGGCGAGCTTATTACTCGGAGCCTGTAGCGGTGATGATGGCGCAGCAGGTGATAAAGGAGACAACGGCTTAAATTCACTGGTTAACGTGACGGCATTGAATATCGGTGATGCACATTGTCCCGCCGGTGGCCAGCGAATCGATACCGGATTAGATGCTAACAATAATGGACAATTAGATGACAGCGAAATTGCAGCAGCGCAAACCCAATATGTTTGCCAGCCACAAACTGCAGGCTTAAAAGCTGAGTTAATTGGTCGTCATCAGACTGGCGTTTATGGCTTAAGTGCCGCTGAAATCGTTGAATATCACAGTGCATCTAACCGTATTTTTGTGGTCAATGCCATTAGCGGCAAAGTGGACATTATAGATGGCCGTTTATTAGCAACGGCATCCAATGCCGCTGATCCGTTAGCATTGAATAATCTCGAAAAATTTGGCGAACTTGATGTGGCTAAAGACGTTGGCCAAACCTTTATGGGTAGCGTTAACAGTGTGAGCATTTCAGGCAACTTGTTAGCGGCTGCGATTGAACGTGGCGATGCTGACGGCAATAAAACCCAAGCCAATGGTTTTGTCGCTTTTTATCAGCTTAACGGCACAGATGCACCGCAGTTTATCAGCGCGGTAGAAGTCGGCGCTTTACCCGATAACGTGGCATTTACCCACGATGGTAAAACCTTATTAGTGGCCAATGAAGGCGAGCCAAATCCAGCCTATACCTTAGATCCTGAAGGCAGTGTGGCGCTGATTGCAATTGCTGACGGTAAGCCCGCAGCCACTGCGGCTATTATCGGTTTTAGTGAATTTAATCAAGGCGGTGCACGTGCCAGTGAGATCACGCTAGACATTAAAATCAATGGCCCAATGGCGAGTGTGGCGCAGGATTTAGAACCTGAATATATCGCCATTAGCCAAGATAACCGCCGTGCGTTTGTCAGTTTGCAAGAGAACAATGCCATTGCCGTAATTGATATCGCCAATGCCAAAGTCGCCAAGATTTTACCACTAGGCCTTAAGGATTACGGACTTGAAGTGAATAAAATTGATGCGAGTGACAAAGACAATCTTGTCAACCTGCAAAGCTACACAGGCGTCTACGGCATGTATCAACCCGATACTGTCGCGAGCTACCGTTGGAACAATACCGACTTTATCGTTACGGCCAACGAAGGTGATTCCCGTGATTATGCGGGCTTTTCTGAAGAAGCCCGCGCAGGGGATTTAGTGCTCGACCCAAATCACCCACAATTTGCCGCTGCAAAAGATAAAACGCAGTTAGCCCGCCTTAAAGTGACCACTAGCATGGGTGACGACGATAAGGACGGCGATTACGACAAGATAGTCAGCTTCGGTGCTCGCTCATTCTCGATTTGGAGCGCAGACGGTCAGCAAGTCTTTGACAGTGCGAGTGATTTTGAACGTATTACCGCGGCACTTTTAGGCAGTCACTTCAACAATAATAACGAAGAAAATAAAGGCGATAGCCGCAGCGATGATAAAGGACCAGAGCCAGAAGCCTTAGCCCTAGGTCAAATTGGTCAACGACTATATGCCTTTGTTGGTTTGGAACGCACCGCAGGCTTTATGATTTATGACGTGACCAATCCCTTCGATGTGCATTTTATCGACTATGTTGTGAATCGTGATTTTGAGGCCGACTTTGTTATCAATACAGATACGGGTGAAGTCAAAGGGGATGCAACATTGGCGGGTGATTTAGGGCCAGAAGGGATGAAGTTTGTCAGTGCCGATAAAAGCCCTAACGGTAATCCTTTGTTAATCATAGGCAATGAAGTCAGCGGCACGACGAGTGTTTACCAACTAAAGATTAAATAGTGCTGCGCTAGTGGTTTATAGCTAATTGCTCCTTCATCATGCTTGTCAGTCACATCTGCGCCAGTAGCATACATGCTACTGGCGCTTTTTTATGCTCTCTAATTTTACAAATTAGCTATTTAGTGTGAATTAACTTCATCTGACATGGCGCATAAAAATTGGCTGAGTTCGGAGGTTTTTAAGCGAGATTACACCACTGAATAGGCATTTTGTACCAGGGAGTGAATCGTCGCCTCGATACATTCAATCGCATGTTGAAATTGAGTGTCGTTTTCGGCGCCGCCAAGGCTCAAGCGAATAAAATTGTCATGGCAATTAAAGTCATCTCCATTACGGATCAAAATGCCTTTAGCGGCCAGTGCAGTGACGAGGTGATGGGCTTTGATATCTTCTGGCAGTTGTAGCCAACCGTTCAGTCCTCGCCAAGTTTGGGTTAATTTCAGTCGTTCGCTCATGGCGATACAGAGACGTTGGCGTTGGCGAACTATGGTATCGCGATCGGCAGTGATTTGGCCTTTCTTAATCAACTGACAGGCTATTTCAATGTTCAGCGGCGATACCATCCAGCATTGGCTATGAATCGCGAGTCGCACTTGGGCGATAAGTGGTTCAGGCACCAGAATAAAACCTTGCCTTAGGCCGCCAGAAAACAATTTTGACAGGCTAGAAATATAAATCACCCGTGGGATAGCCAGCTGTTTTGCTAATTGCCACAGGGGCGAATGCCACTCTTCGGGTAAACAATAATTCACATCATCTTCAATGATATAAAACTGATACTGCTCGGCCAATTCGAGGAGTTTTTGCCGCTGCGACTCACTGTATTGAATACAGGTAGGGTTTTGATTATTCAGGGTTAGATAGACTAACTTGGGATGATGGATTTGCACTAACGCCTCAAAGCGGGCGAGATCTACACCTTCATGGGTGAGGGGCACACCAATGCTGGTCACGCCGAGTTGCTTAGCACAAATTCTCACGCCTGGATAACTGTATTGCTCGTGCAGCAGCACATCGCCCGTTGATAAAAATGCACTTAAACAAGCAAAAATCGCTTGCTGGCCGCCATGGGTAAAGATCAGTTGCTCAGGCGTTTGTTGTATGCCGCGTTGGTTAAGCCATTGGTTAAACACTTGTTGATGTTGATCTAATGGACTGGCGCGATAACCCAGTAACTGGCTGAGCTTTGTCGGGTCTTTTGCTAATTGGCTGAGGCAATCACTGAGAGTGCTGATTTGATCTGTGAGTGGCTGCTGGCAGGTCGCCATATTCAATTGTACGTTACCGATCTCTGGTACTGGGGAGGCGTTGACATAGGTGCCATCACCGACGCGTGCTTCAACGTAACCCCTTTGTTCCGCCAATGCATAGGCGCGGGTTACAGTGCCAATAGTGATGCCTAAAGCATCGGCTAGACGGCGCTGCGGTGGCAGTTTACTGCCTTGGGTCAACACCTTCTGCAAAATGCCTTGTTCTATCGCACTGACTAAGCGCTGATATTTCGGGCCTGAAAAAGCTGTTAGGTCTGGCGTCCAGATTGTACTCATGACAATAAATCCATTGATCTCTAATATTCTCCGTATATTATTTATTGCATCTTTTTATGTCAATAAATGTATGCATACAATTTAAGGTGAATATGAATACCGCACTACTTTACGATCCACAATTATGGACTTTGATGGCCTCGACTGCGCTGTTTTGCGCCACTATGTCTATGACGCCCGGACCAAACAATGTGCTATTGGCCAGTTCCGGTGCGCATTTTGGTGTGATGCGCACTGTGCCGCACATTGCAGGGATCCGCTTGGGTTCGACTTCTTTACACCTTGCGGTGTTATTTGGGCTTGGAACCTTGTTTGAAGCATTACCGGTATTGCACCAAGTTTTGAAATATTTCGCTTTGGCGTATTTGCTGTATCTCGCGTACAAATTAGTGACGTCGCCAGTGCAGAGCACGCATCTTGATGACGGCCGAAAACCTATGACCCTGATTGAGGCCGCCTTATTCCAATGGATTAACCCTAAGTCTTGGATGTCGACAATTACCCTGTGCAGCGCATTCACATTAGGCGGCGATGGCTTTTGGCTCAGTGCCTTTCTTGGGGTATTAACCTTTAACGTAGTGGGATTTCCGGCGTCATTTACTTGGGTGTTTGTCGGTGCGGCGATCAGTAAGAAACTCAATACGGATAGACGTAAGCGTCATTTTAATTGGTTTATGGGCAGTTTACTTTTAGTGTCACTGCCGATGATATTGCGCTAACTTAGTGTTTATTCAGCGCCTAACTCCATAAATATTCTGAGGAAAATACTCGCGTAATGATTGGCTTTATGCCATAACCAACATACTATTGCTGGCTTTTAGGTAATGACCTTTTCGCTGAATATTTTCAGTCTCGGTTATACTGATTAGTGCTTATCTTGATGGTGTGAATGGAGGTTGCCGAGTGAAGTTTCCTAGTTTGATTTCGTTTATGCCGGGATTGGCGCAATTATTACAATATGAAAAGCAATGGCTTAGGGATGATGTGCGCGCAGGCTTGTCCGTTGCCGCCGTGGCACTCCCTGTCGCGATTGCCTATGCCCAGCTCACAGGCGTCAATGCTGCTGTGGGTTTGTACTCCTGCGTTTTGCCTATGCTGGTATACGCGCTATTTGGGACCTCAAAGCAATTAATCGTGGGTCCAGATGCGGCGACCTGCGCCGTTATCGCCGCCGTTGTTACGCCCCTTGCTGCAGGCGATAGCATGAAGCATTGGCAGTTAGTCATGACCATGACAGCCATGACAGGCTTTTGGTGCTTGATCGCGAGCCGTTTTAAGCTGGGTGTGCTTGCTGATTTTCTGTCAAAGCCGATTTTGATGGGATTGCTGAACGGGGTCGCGATCACCATTATCGTCGGACAATTTTCGAAGATTTTTGGTTTTACCTTCGACGAGCGCTATTTAATCGAACGCCTCAGCGGCGCCCCTTCTTATTTATCAAAAACCCATTGGCCGACCTTGACAATGGGGATTGTGACGCTGGCGACCTATGCCTTAGTGAAACGGTTTCGTCCCCAATGGCCCGCATCTATGTGCGCGATGGCGATGGCGGCGTTTCTTGTTTGGGTATTTAACCTGACGAGCTTTGACATTAGCGTTGTCGGAGAGGTGACCTCTGGTTTACCTTCATTCCAAGCACCGGCTTTTGATTTGGGGCTGGCCCGTGAGTTGGTGGTGCCAGCGCTCAACTTAGCCATGGTGAGCTTTGTGAGCATGATGCTGACCGCTCGAAGTTTTGCGGCAAAAAATGGTTACGATATAGATGCAGATAAAGAATTCAGGGCGTTAGGGTTAGCCAATATCGCATCCGCCATCTCCCAAGGGTTTGCGGTGAGCGGCGCCGATTCCCGCACTGCGGTAAACGATGCCAATGGCGGCAAGAGCCAGTTAGTGTCCATCATAGCGGCGGTATTGATTGGCGTTGTCGCGCTGTTTTTTACTGCGCCGTTGAAGTACATCCCTAGCGCAGCATTAGGGGTGGTATTGGTGATTGCCTCTATTTCGCTTATCGATCTTAAGTCGCTGTGGAATTTGCGTGTGCGCGATAAGTCAGCTTTCTTGCTTGCGTGTATCACCTTGTTCTCTGTCCTATTTATTGGGGTGATTCCTGGGATCACTTTGGCCGTGTTACTGGGGTTATTCCAGTTCCTTGCGACGGTAATGCGCCCCACGGATCAAGTGCTTGGCTTAGATCATAAGGGCGTTATCCGCAGCGTCGATGATTCGGGTAAAGCTAAATCTGTGCCTGGCGTGTTTATGTATCGCTTTAATTCGCCGTTAACTTATTTTAATGCGACGTATTTTAAGCGCCGTTTACTGGAAAAGTTTATTCGGGAATCTGAGCCGGTCGATTGCATCATTATTGATGCCGTGCCTTGTTTTACCCATTTAGATTTAAGTGTGATGGCCATGTTGGCAGATTTACATCAATTGCTTAAAAAGCGTGGAGTACGCTTAGTGCTTGCGGGGCGTAAACGACAGATGCTGAGTTGGTTCGAGCAAGCGGGTATGCAGACAGGGGAAGGCGGCATTCTGATCCGGCCAGATTTGTATCTCGCCCTTAAAATGAATCAAAGCTATAAACAAGCCTTGGCTGAAGGGCAAGCGCCTGTGATCCAAAAAGTCCCCGATGATGCTGTGCTGTTGCATAGCCATTTATAGCGAATGATTTAAATTTTAAGGTTTTGTAAAAGAGGAATCATTAAAATAGCGCAGCCTAAGCTTGCGCTATTTTTTTGCGTGTTTAAGCTCTTGTAAGTATTTGTTTAAATGCTTATTTATGTGCTTTGACTCGTATTGAAATGAGTATTTGAATTGGGCGGGGCAATGATGCGGTAGCAAGTGTTGTCGCCCAATGTGATGGTGTTTGACGGCTTAGTCTTTGAGAATTCTATCGAGGGGAATAAAACCGTGATAACCGTAATACCCCATAGGGCCGAGGATCAGACTCAGAAAGCACCATAACCATTTTTTGTTGGTGCTGAGATCCACTTTACTCTTGAAGGCTCGAAGGGCGAAAAGAAAATGCAGTAGCATCAGGCCCCCAAGCATAATAATGATATTGATATCCATATGTTCCAACTGCCTTATCCTTGTGTTCTATCATTCACGCCTTTGAAAGACATTAAGCGCGGTTACATTTATCTTGAGAAGCTTGCCTAGTGATCTGTAGCTAAATTAGCGACCTCACTAACTGTCAAATACCTTACTCGAATATTTTACCGATGGCTATAACATAAAATAAAAATAATCTTTAAATCTTATTGGCTTACATGTCTCCTAACAAGCAAGTTGGAGAATGGCTAGCGTCCCAGATCACATATTTTTCCATCGCACGAATAAATATTTCACTCGAAATGAGGTTTTCTAGCCAAGCGGCGAGTCGCGGAAAATCATCGCTCAGTGCACGTTTAAGATCCACTGCGGCAAATTGGCGTATAAAAGGCACGATGGCGTAGTCCGCAAGGCGAGGTGTATCGGCAACTAAAAAGGTGTGTTGCCCTAAGCATGCTTCAAGTTGCGTGAGGAAATGGCTCGCTTGCTGATAATAGTCAGCTTGCGTTTGTTCAGGGTAACGGTCAGCATATTTATAGCGGTCGAGCCATGGCTTAAATTGCTGATCATTTTGCGTGATAAGCTCCGCCATTTTACCTTCAATTACAGGGCTTTGCTGACATAGCAGATCTAAGGGATCCGCTTGCGTGAGTGCCCAGCGCATGATCTCAAGACTTTCGGCAATCACTTCACCATTGGCTAGCACTAATACCGGCACAGTCCCTTTGGGTGAAGCGGCCAGCATTTGCGCTGGTTTAGCTTTGAGGGTGATTTCGCGGACTTCAACATTGCATTGGGCGAGTAAGAGTCCCAAACGCGCTCGCATGGCATAGGGGCAACGACGAAAAGTGTATAAGACGGCTAGAGCCATTAGGATTTACTCTACTGTGCGGCGCTAATGCGACGCAAGTTGGTGCGATGTACGCAGATGTCGGCTTTTGTCTTCTACATGTACATGCTTATTGACGACGCGAGTGTGCCAGTACGAATGCCGCGTGCCAATCAGGCTGTGTGCAAAGGGCGCAGATGGTAACGCTTTCATATTGAAATTTCTGCTTAATTTGCCAGCAGAAAATGATTTTTCTTACCTCTGTGCGTAAAGAATTAAAGACCCTGCATTTTATCTGTTTTTATCTTGCTGTGACTCAGGTAGAATTCCGCGCTATTTTGGGATCTGTAGCCAGTCTACAGCTGATTGATTTGTTTATGCACTGGAAATTAAGTTCCAGCCAGCAAAGAGGGTGTTATGACTAAAGTCGTCGTGTGTGCGTTATATAAATTCGTGTCTTTACCGCATTTTGAATCTATCCGAGCGCCACTGCTCGCCATGATGGAACAGGCCGAGATCAAAGGCACTCTGCTCCTCGCAAGCGAAGGGATTAATGGCACAGTTGCCGGCACTCAAGAAGCGATCGAAGCATTATTGGTTTGGCTTAACGGCCAAAATGGCCTAGACAATATCGTGCACAAATTGTCATTCGACGATGAAATGCCGTTCTACCGCACTAAAGTCAAACTGAAAAACGAAATCGTGACTATGGGCGTTGAAGGTATTGATCCACTTAAAGTGGTTGGCACCTATGTGAAGCCTCAAGATTGGAATGCGCTGATTTCTGATCCGGATGTGATTTTAGTCGACACCCGTAACGATTATGAAGTGCAAATCGGCACTTTCAAAAATGCCATTAATCCTGTGACTGAAACCTTCAGAGAATTCCCGGAATATGTGAAGCAAAATCTTGATCCTGCTAAACATAAGAAGGTCGCCATGTTCTGTACCGGTGGTATTCGCTGTGAAAAATCAACCGCGTATTTGAAAGAGCAAGGCTTCGACGAGGTGTATCATCTTGAAGGCGGTATTCTTAAATACCTTGAAGAAGTCAAAGCGGAAGAAAGTTTGTGGGAAGGCGAGTGCTTTGTATTTGATAACCGCGTTGCGGTAAATCATGACTTGAAGAAAGGCCAATACGATCAATGTAATGCTTGCCGTATGCCAATCACTGAAGCTGAAAAACAGAGCCCTGCCTATGTGCAAGGTGTCAGCTGCCCACATTGTATCGATAAAATTTCTGATGAGCAGCGTAAACGTTTTGTTGAGCGTGAGCGTCAAGTGAATCTGGCAAAAGCCCGTAACGAAGCGCATATCGGCAGCGATGTAAATCAAGTGATTGAAGCGCGCCGCGAGAAAAAAGAAGCGCAGCGTCGACTCGCCGCCGAGAAAAATAATGCGAAAAAATCGCAAGTGCTTTAACTTTATATTTCATTGGATTAGCTGCGAGTTAGTCATGAGTTCTCATTGAGTTCGTTTCTCGCTCAGGCAGCTCATACATTGCTCTCGATTTGAATATGGTTGCACTATGGCCCGACTCGTTCGGGCCATTTTTTTATGCCGATTTTAGTTTTAGTGTGAATGTGCATTAACCCATTATTTAACTCATTATTTATCATAGCGCTATGCCGAAAATCTTAAATTTATGATAACTTTCAGTCGCTAGTATTAAAAAAATAAAGTCGAGTGCCATTAAACGAAAGGGAGCGATTCAGTGCAAGGTAGGCAAAGCGCATGAGCATTTGGAAAGAGCTATACGATATTTTCGATAAGGAACGCAGTCGCTGGCAGCAATCGAGCGCCAGTAAGCAGGCGATTGCCTTTGAGTTAAAAGCCAATTTGGGTTTTCTGGCCGATGCCTTAAGCAGCGGTTTATCGCAAAGCGCGATCGCCAGCGGTTTAGAATGCAGTATTTTTGAGGCAAAACTGAAAGAGGGCGCCGCACTCACTGCGTTAAATCGCCGTAAAGTGACCCTGAAGTTTATTGGCGAATTTGCCGAGTTTGCTAAGTATGTCGGTAAAGAGAACGACGCTTTAGTCGAGAATGCTTACTCTAAAATCAAATCACTGCAGAAATTAGTCGCGGCCGAGCCCAATAAAAGCCACGATCTGAGGATTAAATCCCTGTTTCGCTTCTTAGTCTTTTTAGTGGCGCACCTTGAGGAGCAGCCATTAAGTCGCACATCAGCGAAAAAAGCTTAAGGTTGATGCGTGGACGAGCTTGTGATTAATACGATTGGTATAAGAGACAAAAAAGGCGCTTATGGCGCCTTTTCTATGTTTGCGAACATCATTGCTCAGCTTTTTAGCGCAGTCTATAAGAGGCGAGTTCACGAGTCATCTTCAGATTACTCTTAAAGCCACCGTTGAGTTTAGTTCTTAGGTGGCTCATCTGTTTTATTGGCTTCTGAGTCCGCAGAACTTGGCTTGTTTGAAGCCGCATCTGCGTCATGCTCTGCTGCCGAAGGCTCAGCAGTAGGCTTTATCTGCTTATCTTTACCATGTTGGCCGAACTGCGGCAGTTTGAACTTAGCACTGTACTTCAACGCGGCAAGATTGCTGGCGATGACACCGACGATCAAAATAATAATGATCCAGACTTCTAAGGTCGACATACTCAGCTCCTGTTTCGAATAGACTCGCGCGCAAGACACACGGGTGATCAATCAACCGCTAAACGTTGCTCACATTTACGAATATCTTCTGGCGTATCAACTTCAATAGAATCAAAGGCGCTAATGGCGATTTTGATTTTATGACCATATTCTAATGCACGTAATTGCTCGAGTTTTTCCAGATCTTCTAGACGTCCTAATGGCAGAGCGGCGAAGGCTTGGACGAATTTTCGGGTATAAGCATACACACCTAAGTGCTTATAAACGGGGTAATCTTGGGTGTCGCGGCCAAAAGGAATACGCGAACGAGAGAAATACAAGGCATAGTTGTTGTTATCGAACACCATCTTCACATGCATAGGATCGTCAAGCTCGGCTTTATTGACGATTTCAAAGCCTAAGGTGGCCATTTCAAACTCACCTGGGTGACGCTCGAAGAGGCTGATGACTTGCTCGATGGATGTTGGGTCAATAAGGGGTTGATCGCCCTGTAGGTTGATCACTAAGTCGTCATCTTTCAGTCCCAGTTGGTTTATCGCATCATTGATACGATCTGTACCCGATGCCGCTTCTGGGCTGGTCATGACCACTTTGCCGCCAAAACCTTCAACGGCCGCTTTAATGCGGTCATCATCGGTAGCGACATAAATATTGGTGAGGCCTTTGGCTAACGACGCGCGTTCATACACGTGTTGGATCATTGGCTTGCCGTTAATCGGGGCTAAGGGTTTGCCCGGGAAGCGGCTTGAACCGTAACGAGCCGGGATTAACAGAGTCACATTCATCAAATTATCCTACTTTTATCAAAGATATACAGTGTAGAAATACAATGCATATAGACAAAAGGGCTCACAATTGAGCCCTTTTAATATGTGTTAGAGCTTAGATGCGACGGAACAGGGCAGTCAACATTTCGTCTGTGACTTTCTCTTCCCAACCCGCGCCGTAAACGTTAGCCCATAGTGGACCCATGCTCTTAGTCACGGCAACCATTTTTGCTATGGTTTCGTCTGGCAGATCTTTACAGATGTTCTTCGGCAGTGTGATGTTGTGTTTCTTCATCATCAAACGGAACTCTTCAACACCTTCTGGATAGAATTCTTCTAACACGTCAAAGGCGATACAGTTGCCGATACCGTGGTGGTAACCCAAGATATAAGACAGACCGTAAGAAACCGCGTGACAGGCACCCACTTGGCTGTAAGCGATACTCATACCGCCCATGAAAGACGCCATCATCAGCTTGTCGTCTTTTTCTACGTGGTCGTCTAAGTACACTTGGCGACATAAATCCATGGCTTTTTCAGCGTAGGATTTAGAGAACTCGTTTAAGAAGGTACCTTGTAAAGATTCAACACAGTGGATATAGCAATCCATACCTGTGTAGAACCATTGGTCCGTTTCAACGCCTTCGATTAACTCAGAATCCATGATGATTTGATCGAATACTGTGTAATCTGAGTTCAGACCTAGCTTACGCACTGGACCACATAACACGGCGGTGCGTGACGCTTCTGCACCAGTACCAGAAATCGTTGGGATACCAATGTGGTGTACCGCTGGGTTCTTGATTAAGTCCCAACCTTGGTACATGGCAGAGCCACCTGGGTTCGTCAGCATCAGCGATACCGCTTTAGCCACGTCCATGGTTGAACCGCCACCTAAACCCACTACGCTGACAGGCAGTTTGCTATTAAAAGCTTGAACTTGCTCTGTTAACGTGTCGATTTGAATGGTGCTTGGCTCTTCATCAACGTTAACCCAAATCACCATGTCTTGTGCTTTAGCTGGGATGCGGCCCTCAAGGGCTTTGCCTTGATGCACGTCATCGACTAAAAATACCACGAAGTCGTCGGCGGTTTTACGTTCAGCAGCTAACACTTCATCCAATTGGACGAATGAGCCACGGCCGAAGATCATTTTTTCAACTACTTTAAAATTCTTAAAACTCATTGCAACAAACTCCCGTAGAATTATTGGGCAAATGCTTTCTTGATGTTTTCGATACGCTCAGCGATCTGAGCATCGGTCCAAGACAACTTGATGAGCATAGAAATGGTGCGGCTCATAATGGCATCGGATTTAGGCACAGAAACTTGAGTATAGTCAGGTCTGTCGGCGATTAATGTGATTGGCAACGCAGCAGATGCCTTAAGCTCCTGAATGTGTTTCCAGTTTTTCAAATAATGCCAGTTGTTTACATACCAGTAGAAGCAGCCATCGACGCCGTTTTCAGCCAGTTTTTTGCTGATTTCGATAGTACGCGCTTCGGTTGGCAACATAAAGGTTAAGAAGCCCGCTGAGTCGCCTTCTGGATCGGGGATCAGGCGGAAGGTTACTTCTGGGATAGCAGCGGCCATCGCATCTTTAATGGTTTTTTTGTTTTTACGTTGGATATCGATAATGGTATCGAGTTTACGTAATTGCGCTAAACCTAAGGCGGCGTTCATTTCCGAAATACGGAAGTTCAAGCCAATGATTGGATGTGACTCAGCGCCGCGGTCTTTACCTATGTGGTCATGGCCGTGATCGGAGAACATGTGCGCGTTGTTGTAGATTTCAGTGTTATTAGTGATTACAGCGCCACCTTCACCACAGGTGATGGTTTTGACTGAATCGAATGAGTAACAACCCACATCACCGATAGTACCTAAGGCTTGGCCCTTGTAGCTGCCACCAATGGCTTGGCAAGCATCTTCTAAAATCTTGATGTTATGTTTTGCACAGACGGCTTTGATCTCGTCCATCTTCGCCATAGAACCACACATGTGCACTAAGTTAATCGCTTTAGTACGTGGGGTAATCGCGGCTTCAATACCTTCTGGAGATAAACACAGTGTCTCGTCGATTTCGGCAAAGATAGGAATCGCGCCTGCCATAAAAATCGCTTCAACTGAGGCAACAAAGGTAAAAGGTGGCACGATAACTTCGTCGCCAGCGCCAATGCCCGCAGCCATCATGGCCGTTTGCAGTGCAGCGGTGCCGCTTGACAAAAGGTGAGCATGCTTCACGTTCATTTTCTCGCAGAGCAGTTGCTCCATATCGCGAGTCTTCCAGCGATCATTACGCATATGGTCGAAGTTGTAACGGAAGGTAAAACCGTTTTCCATAACGTCAGCGACTTCCTGCTTCTCTTCAGGACCAAATAATTCAAAACCGGGCATGGAAGGTATCTCCTTAGAATATGTCGCGCATAGGTCGCGCTGCAATTAACTGGCGGATTATAACTGGGGTAATAGACCCTTGCGATGTTTTATTGCTGAAAATTGCCATGGAAAAAGAAAAACCTGCACAGGTGCAGGTTTTATCTGAGTATAGATGACACTCAGCTAAGGGTTAAAAGCACACATTCAGGCCGTTAGCGTGGATTGGCTAAGCCGTGTTCACGATCGACAGTGACATCTAAATCTGTCAGTAAACCGTTATCAATGCCGTAAATCCAGCCGTGTACTGCGACTTCTTGGCCGCGATCCCAGGCTTCTTGCACTATGGTTGAACTGGTGACGTTGGCAACCTGCTCAATCACGTTGAGCTCGCATAGGCGATCAAAACGTTTCGCTTCATCCATCTGTTTTAATTCATCTTGATAGATACGGTAGATATCACGTAAATGCCCGAGCCAGTTATCGATAAGGCCTAAGCGTTGCTGACTCATGGCCGCACGCACACCACCACAGCCGTAGTGACCCACCACCATAATGTGCTTCACCTTGAGCACATCAACGGCGTATTGCAGCACAGATAAGCAGTTAAGATCGGTATGGATCACCATGTTGGCAATATTGCGGTGAACAAAGACTTCACCCGGCATAAGATCGATGATTTGGTTAGACGGTACGCGACTATCTGAGCAGCCAATCCACAGGTATTCAGGATGTTGCTGTTTCGCTAATTGCTCAAAAAAATCAGGATTTTCTTGACGTATACGTCCGGCCCAGCGGCGGTTGTTGTCGAATAAAGGTTTGAGTAGTTTCATTTTAACCTATTGTTTTATTGACATATAAAATGTCTTCTCATGCTCTAATTCATGCAAGCAGCACATTTTTAGCAAGAGTATACCAGCAAAATTGTTTCTGCTGGTCTATCCAATTAAGGTTTGAATCGGGATATTGAGAAATCGAGATTATTTTTTCTTAATAGTACTGTAAATGGATAGCTTCTCTCTGGGGATTCGAGCGCCATTTGCGGGGGTGTTTGGGGTTAATATCGCGCTAATGCTGAGTGAAAATCTTGTCCGCCAGAGATTAAGGCGGACAAGGATGATGCAGTATGGGTTAGAACTTACTGATCACTTTTACGCTATCGTTCACTTCGCTGACGTCAACAAACCCGATCATATTCGGATTGGCGGCAATCAATGAGAGCATTTCAGCGCTAGAGTCGACGACTTTTGGCGGTTGGCCTTGGCCTGAAAAGACCAGTTTTGACCAATAGGCTTTGAGCTGACTCTCGGTTTTATTGAGGATCTGCTTCACGAAGGCATCACGGGCGGGTGAGCCCTCGGGTTGATCGAGCGCAACCACAGTGCCACCACTGGGGAAAGACTTAAGTTTACCTAAATAGATACGTGAAATATCCGCAGCGCTAATTTCTGACGTATTAGAAGGATGCACCACGACGGCAATTTCGGCTTGCACACAGGCACTGCCAAGCAAAAGCGCACTGGCGACTAAGGTTTTCATCATCAACCGAGATCTTATTAATAGTTTCATGTTTAACTCCTTAAAAAACTAAGTCTATTGCCATACTCAGCAACTGTTCATCGGAGGACGGTTTGTCATTGCTGTAGTTGGTGTACTCCAGTTTTAGTGCGGCTGAGGGATGGAAATCCCAGCGTGTTCCTATGATGTAGTAGGCGCTGTCTTCTTGCTGTGCTTCAAGCGCCGCTTTTGTACCGAAAACCAGAGGCGCTAGCGCAGCTTGGTTTGCTGGTGGCAGACTATTGTATAGCGGTAACATGCCGTCATAGGCATCGTATTGTGGATCACCTTTGTCAATACCGTAGGTTAAATGAAAAGTGAAATCTTTATAGCGGATCCCGCCGGAAACAAAGGCTGAATCTTGGATGTTAAAACTGCTAGGGTCGACGTCAATTCGGGTGTATTCAGCCAAGATAAACCATTTACCCGCATCATATTTAACGTTAGCGCCTATGAGTAACGCGCTGTCGTTAATGGGTAAAAGATCATCTACCACTTGCTGACTAAATAACCCTGTTTGGGCAATCGCATCGCCTAGGCCCAGCAGAGCAGGTAACTCGTAGGAGAAATCAGTCACTATGCCGATATTCAAGCCGTACTCAAACCCTGAGGTTACAAAGTTGAAGTTCATTATGTGGCCCTCGGCGGAGAAGGGCGCGGGAGGTGTTGATGAACCTATAGGTGCATAGTCAGAAACAGAAGTCGTAATATACTTATAGGTCAAACCGACTTCGGTATCGCCCCATAAATCGGAATATACTAAGCCGACACCTTCGCCTGAATTAAATGGCAGTGAATAAACGCCGCGGGGCGGGGTGATCCAGTGATAGGCATAACCTACGTCAATATAATCTGAGTATTTATAGAGGTTAAAGCGTTGGCGGCCCGCCATCAGCATAAGTTTGTCGCTGATGTCGTAGGAGATATAAGCCCATTCGAATTCAGCGCTATAATCGTTACTGCCTCTGGATAGCACTTGCGCCGTGGCTCTTAGGCCACTACCCAGATCGGCGGTAAATTGTAAGGCAACTTTAGAATCATTATTAAAGTTGATTTCTTTGTCATAACCATAATAGCTTTTATCGTCACTGAGACTCGAGCCCGCGACAATAGAGGCAAATCCATTTATTTGAACATCGGCATAAAGAGACTGCATATAAAGTGTGCTGAGCACGCAGAGGGCAACTGTACTTTTTCTCATGGCAGAATACCTTGTTGAGGGAATACAGTAATAAAGGTAGTTGATATATGGTAGATTTCACCTTTATGCAACATTTTTTGAGGCGCTGACGACAAAATGGTGATTTCTATTTGTTAATGCAGATTTTATGGGGAAGTCTTTGAAAGGTGAGTGGGCTAATCTGCGAAGCAAAATCAGCTAAAGCCCAATGTATGCATGGGATAAATAGGGATTGAACCTGGGTTCGGTATTGATGATGTGGATTAAGCTGAAATAGCTGTCTTCAAGATGCGAATGTCCACATCTTGAAGATTTTATTGAGTGACGGTATTTAGCAACAGATTAGTGATGTTTAGCGAGAAAATCGGCTAAGAGTTGATTAATAAACTCCGCTTGTTCAAGGGTTGAGATATGTCCCGCCGCAGGAATATGCACCAGTTGACTGCCATCGATGGCATCGCTCATTAGGTAGCTTTCTAGCACACTGCGTGCTTTATCCTCAACGCCCGCCATGATAAGACAAGGCAGCGTCAACTGCTCTGCATCTTCCATAGTATCGCGACGACCAAAAATCATTCGTCCCAGTTTCACTATCGTGGGGATTTTTTCTGCTGAGATTGTGGCAAGTGAGTGTTCAAAGCCAGCGACCAGTTCAGGTGTGTTATGCGCGGCATTATTTGCGAAGAACAAAGGTGAAATCGCACTGATAAGCGCCGCAGGAATCGCCTTAGCTGCGGTAATCATATCCAGCATGCCATCATATTTCGCGCGGGTCACTTCGGGTTCAAAACCGATAAAACTGTTGAGCATCACGAGGGTTTTAACCCTTGTTGGTGCTTTCAGTACCAATTCTGCGCCCCACATAGCACCAACAGATTGTCCGATAACACTAAAGTCAGTGATATTGAGGGCATCCATTAAGGCCAACATGTGATCGGCAATATCGAGTAGCGTTTTACCATTATCGGGCAGTAAATCTGACTGACCATGACCCCACAGTTCTGGCACGATACAGCGGTAATGGGCACTTAGCGCGGCAATTTGAGGCGCCCACATGGCGCTATCCCATAAATAACTGTGCCCAAACAACAATACAGGGCCTGAGCCGACATCAAGGTAACTTAATTTTCGATCGGCAATAACAAGCTGCTGACGGTGTGAAGAAAAATCCATAAAGCCTACTTAATCAAATATATCGTTATGTTAAGCCGTATTCTGGCGTCAATTTGGGCGATAGATCGCTGGGCTTAACCTTTACAAAAATCTGCGGCGAATATCCCACAGCTAAGGCTGAGCGATACGCAGCACGTATTCATCCACTAGATAGTCTAATCGGGCGAGTACCGCATCTTTGAGCAACATATCACTGTTTTCTAAAACGATTGCCAGTTCGGCACGATCGAACTGTGGCAACAATAATTGCGCAACAGGGAAATAGCTGATGTGCCAAGGCTCAGGACTGACCGCGCTTTGCCCCTGTTGAAACGGGAAATAAAAGCCAAAATCATGGGCATTTTCCACCAGCCAAGCATGCAATTTTGCGCAGGGGCCAGTTTGGCCATATTCAGCTTCGATAAGGCGAAGGGCTTTGACATCAATTTGATCCGCATCGAACACATCGAGATCGGTACCCCAGTGGTGACGTGAAGCACCGGGTAGCGCCGACCAGAGCAAAATCAAGTCGACGATGGCATCGTCACTCAGTCCCTTAATACTCATCGCTTGCTCGTTGGCATCTAATACCGCGCGTTTACCGCTGGCCTTGGCATTCCAAATTGCCAGTTGTCGCTCAAAAGGGCGATGGGCAGAGCAGATGGCGAGTGCTATGCCCGCCTCTTTGGCTTTTTCCGCCATCGCATTAAAGGCGATGGCGGTGTTCGCTTCGAGCCAAAAGCTATGATACCCATGGTGATACGGACTTAAATATTCCACCAATTCAGGGGAGTTTAAGCCGTAAAGCCTCGCGGTTTCGGGGCGGATCTCAAGGTGTGTTAGCACAATAGTTGTTCCAAAATCACTTCATAACACAGGGCTAGCTGCTCAAGGTCATCCACTTTAACGCATTCATTCACTTTATGAATGGTGGCGTTCACTGGGCCAAGCTCTAACACTTTGGCACCCGTTGGCGCGATAAAGCGTCCGTCCGATGTGCCGCCTGTGGTTTGTGGATCTGTTTCATAGCCTGTGACTTGGCGAATAGCAATACGGGTCGCGTCAAGCAGTGGGCCATCGCCGGTTAAAAATGGCAGGCCATTGAAAATCCAGCTAATATCGTAGTCTAGCTCGTGGGCTTTCAATAAGGCTTCAACCCGTTCAATCAATATTTCGGCGGTCACTTCGGTGGAGTAACGGAAGTTAAACATCACGTCTAGTGCGCCGGGGATCACATTCGATGCGCCGGTGCCGCCATTAATATTGGCGATTTGGAAGCTGGTGGGCGGAAAGAACTCATTGCCATTATCCCAGTGCATTTGACTTAGCTCGGCCAAGAAAGGCGCGGCTTTGTGGATTGGATTATCAGCAAGGTGTGGATAGGCCACGTGGCCTTGAATGCCTTTCACGGTTAAGTTGCCGGTTAAACTGCCGCGGCGACCATTTTTGACCACATCGCCCAGCTTTAGGGTAGATGAAGGCTCGCCGACTAATGCCCAGGTGATCTTCTCGTTGCGCGCTTCTAAGGTATCAATGACCCGTGTCGTGCCGTTGATAAAGGGGCCTTCTTCATCGCTGGTGATCAAAAAGGCGATTGAGCCATTATGATCGGGATGTTTAGCCACAAAACGTTCGGTGGCAATCACCATAGCCGCCAATGAACCTTTCATGTCTGCGGCGCCGCGGCCATATAAGTAGCCATCGATAATGGTGGGCACAAAAGGCGGCGTGTGCCAGCGGCTCACATCACCCGTTGGCACAACATCTGTGTGGCCGGCAAAACAAAAGACCGGACCTTCATTGCCACGGCGAGCCCACATATTGGTGGTGTCTTCAAATACCATAGGTTCGATATTAAAGCCGATGGCGCTGAGTCTTTCAGCCATTAAGGTTTGGCAGCCTTCATCAAGTGGCGTCACCGAAGGGCGGGCGATCAGCGCTTTTGCCAGTTCCGTTACGGGATAATCATCGGCTGGCATCATAGTGAAAATACTCTTTTATAGGCGGCTTCATCAAAGCCAATCAGCACGTGTTCACCGACGACCAAGACGGGGCGTTTGATCAGTGTCGGTTGCGCCAGCATAAGTTGAATGGCTTTGGCTTGATCGATATCGGTTTTATCTGCGTCACTGAGTGCACGAAAGCTCGTGCTGCGCTTATTGAATACGGTTTCCCAGCCTGAGGCTTTACACCAGAATTCGAGGTCTTCTTGACGTAGGCCGTCATCTCTAAAATCATGGAAGTGAACTGGAAGTTGATGATTTTCAATCCATTTACGTGCTTTACGCACTGTATCGCAATTCTTAATACCGTAGAGGGTCAAAATGATGCTCCAGTGTGGATGGACGCTTGGCTGGCAAGCATTGATTTTGCTGGCATTGTGGCATTGTGCGGCGCATGTCACAAGTGGGATGTGTTGCCGATATCTGGTGAGTAACAAAACGCTAATTTTCTAGGGATAATAATCGCTATTGCCTTGCTTTGGCTTGGCTTTTTAACACTTGTTTAACTTAAGTGCCTTGTATATATTGTTTTTTCATTAAAATCAGTTCGATATCTGGCGTTGACTCTAGCGCGACTTTTAAAGGATTAAAATGCACAGCGATGTTTCTTTGCAGCGATTTAAGCAATTTCCGCGCTTGATGTGGATATTTTTGTTTGGGTCGTTTATCACCCGTGGCAGTTATTACATGGTATGGCCATTTTTAGCTGTTATTTTATATGAGAAATTTGCGCTAAGTGCCACAGAGGTCGGCATGGTCTTGTCCAGCGCCGCGATTATTTCGGTATTTACCAGTTTTGTTGGTAGCTCATTATCCGACAGGATTGGTCGTCATAAGCTGATGTACCTGACGGGTATCCTCTATATCATTTCGTTTTCATTATTGGCTGAAGCCAATTCTGTCGAAGGGTATGTGGTTGTGATGACATTGTGCTCTATGGCCACTTCACTGTGGCGACCGCTGACATCGGCGGCTATTGGCGACATTATTGCCGATCCTAAAACACGCGAATTGGCGATGCAGTCACTGTATTTCATCGTCAACGTAGGCTGCGCCGTTGGCCCTATGCTGGGGGTATGGCTTGGTCTTACGGGCAAGCAGTCCAGTTTTTACCTTACCGCAGTGGCCTTTGCCGTGCTGTTAGCCTTGTTATATTGGGGATTTAACCATCAAACCCGTCAGGATGCGGCTTTGGCGGCTGGCGCCTCATCGAATGACAATTTAAGTGGCGGTACGAGTGGCACTGAAAGTGATGGTGCAAGTGGCTGTGTAAATGGCATAACAAGTGATGGTGTTAATCGTGGCGTGAATGGCTTATTGAGTGATACTGAGACGAGCACGAAAAAAGCGGCAGTCGTGAGCCGTAAGCAAATTATCGCCATTCTATTGCAAGATAAACTGCTGCAATGTTTAATTTTTGCCAATATTTTGTGTATGTTCATTTATGCCCAAATGGACAGTTCGTTGATCCAATATCTTACTCGCGCAGGTGCGCCTGATTTGCTGACGTTAATTTCTGGCATGATTTTCACCAATGCTATGGTGATTATCTCCACCCAATTTTTGCTATTGAAACTCATGGCCCGTTTTCCGCTCGTCAAACGGATTCAAATCGGATTGCTATTACTGATCGGCTCACAAATCTGGCTGGCATTTAATCCGCTGGATCTATTTTGGGGCTGGATTGGTGCGATTGTGGTGATGAGCGTCGCCGAGACGATTTTGTTTCCTACTATGAATGTGCATATCGACCGCTTAGCCCCTGATCATCTTCGCGGCGCCTACTTTGGGGCTGCCTCATTCTATGATTTAGGCTTTGCCCTCGCGCCCCTTGGTGGCGGCATAATATTGGATCATTTTGGCGGTCAGAGGCTGTTTTTGACGGGCGCGGCACTCTCGGTATTAGTGATTTATCTGTACAGTATTTTAGATAAATTGCCGCGACCTGATTTTGCCATGTTCAAAGTAGATTAGTTTACTAGAGTCATGTAGCCGTTATTTGCAAGTAACATGATGCTTAGCGTGAGAACGGCCGAAATAGATTCTCCTAAGTCTGTGTATCGGTACAGCTTGGCGAATGCAATACCGTTTTAGGCTCGGTTTTCAAAAACGTAAAAGGCTGGCTCATGATGGTGAGTCAGCCTTTTATTATTCAACAAACAACCGATAGATGATGCAATATTTTAAATTAGATCTGCACTGTAAAAATCACGTCTTTACCTGCGGTAACACTGCCTTGGGCCTTGTCTAGGTATTTGACGTCTTCCATGTTTGCCAAAACGACAGGGGTGAGTAGGCTGTCTACTTGATCTTTAAGATAATCAATGTCGAATGACAAAATTGGATCGCCGACTTTCACTTCTTGACCTTCCTGGGCTAAACGTTTAAACCCTTTGCCTCTCAGCTCGACTGTACCTACACCAAAGTGAACAAATAGCTCTAAACCTTGGGGAGACTCAATGCTGAAGGCATGATTTGTCTCAAAAATTTTACCTATGGTGCCGTCGATAGGCGCCAGAATTAATTCGCCTTTGGGGGCGATAGCGATGCCATCACCGACAATCTTTTCAGCAAAAACCACGTCGGGGACTTTTTCAATGGCGACAATATCCCCGGAAACGGGGGCATATACCATGATACCGCCAGCTAATTGAGTCTGGCCCGATACCAAGCGCCTTATTCGGCTTAAAAATCCCATAATCTAGAGCCTCTTTTGCTTGTTTTTGTCATTGTTTTTGTTCTGTAATGCAGCATAACGAATAAATGTCTCTATTTATAGCTTGTTATACACTGCTGTAAGCTTGCAATTCTATCTTGTTGTAATGCTGTGTGCGCTAATGCCGAAAATTGTGTGATGCTGCCTTGGCAAATGGCGGCCTTGACTTCTAACAGTGAACTTAAGTTAACACTGAGTTCGTCCAGCCCCATGCCGATTAACAGCGGTGCAATTTGTGGTGAACTGGCCAGTTCACCGCACAGCGACACTTTCACATTGGCCGCTTTTGCTTGGACTATTGTCATGTTAATTAAGGCTAAAATGGCAGGCGAAAGGCTCGGATAGTCGCGGGTAAGCTGCGGGTTGGTCCTATCGGCTGCCATTGCATATTGGGTTAAATCATTGGTGCCAATGCTGACAAAGTCGAGTCGTGGCAGCATAGCATTGAGGTTAAATACCGCTGCGGGGGTTTCGACAACGATACCGTAGCTGAGTTCACCGTAGCCTTTCTCTTCTTCTTCCAGGGCATCTTGGCACTGGGCAATCAGTGCAAACACTTCATCCAATTCTTCGACTTGATTAACCATAGGGAACATCAAGCGGATCGGACCGTGGTTTGCTGCACGCAAAATAGCCCTCAATTGGGTTTTAAATAAGTCGGGGTGTGCCAAGGTGTAGCGAATGCCGCGCAGCCCTAAGGCGGGATTATCTTCTATTTCTTGGCACAGGCAAGGCAGTTCTTTGTCGGCACCGATATCTAAGGTGCGGATGGTAAAGGTTTTACCGCCCAGAGCGTGCAATGCATCGCAATATAAGCTGTATTGGGCTTTCTCATCGGGCAGGGTGCTGACGTTCATCAGCATAAATTCAGTGCGAAACAAACCTATACCATCGGCGCCAACATCGCTGACATGGGTGATGTCGTTGAGATTACCCACGTTGGCCATCAGCCCCACGGTATGGCCATCTTGGGTTTGCGCTGGGCCATCTTTGTAAGTTTGCAGTGCCGCCCGTCTTGCCTGTTCGTGGTGAAAGGTGACAGTGAGTCTTGCCTGTTGATCAGGATTGGGATTAACGCAAAGCTCACCATTGAGCGCATCGAGTACTAAGGGCGTGCCATTGGGGATAGAATCGGCATCAAACTGGCAACTTAGGATGGCAGGAATACCGGCTGCTCGGGCTAAAATCGCCGTATGACTGGTTAAACCGCCAGTTTTGAGCACAATACCGCAGAGGTTTTCCCTTGGCAGCAAGGCAAATTCAGCGGGGGTTAAATCCTGCGCCAACAAGATAGTGGGTCTGTCGAGTTTGTCGAGTCCTTGGCCTAAATGGCCGTTGATCGCCGCGACAACGCGTTGGCCTAAACAGCGAACATCTTGGGCTCGATTGGCTAAATAGGGATCTTCTAGGGATTGTAACTCGTTGGCTTGATGGGCAAATATACGTTCAACCGCCACACTTGCCGACAATTGTAAGGTACGAATCGCATCATTTACTTGCTCGATTAACTCATCGTCTTCCAATAATAATAAATCGGCTTCGATCAGCTGATAATTTTCGGAGTCGCTATCGAGTGTGGCTAGGCTGTGGGTCAGTTGTGCCTGCAACTCTTGCAAGGCTTTGGCAAACTTGCCCTGTTGTTGGGGAATTTTCGACAGGGGAATAGGGCGATAATCGAGGTGGTGTTCGGTGTGAATAAGGTGAAGAGCCTGACCAAAGGCAATTCCCGATGACACTATAATCCCCGTTATTGACATATCCCTTCCTAAATTAACCACTGAACTGAGTGTCCGTTAGCGATAGCGAGTCTAGTTGAGTGACGCTAAGCTTGTAAAGCGTTGGCATGTAAACTATTGGCACGAACAGAATCCGTTTCAACTTATCCCTCGTTGGTAAGCTCTACATGTAAGCACTTAGATATTGGTGCGCTAATCAGTGCACTAGTAAATAGGATAAAGGCCTAGCTTAGCGTGATCAGCAGCTCGGAGACTTTCTCAACCGCGGCTTGTGCCTGTTCACCTTCGGCAAACACTCTTACCGTGACGCCAGAATATAGCCCTAAAGTTTGTAGCTTAAACAGACTCTTAGCGCTGGCTTGCTTACCATTACATTCGACCATGACATCGCAGTCAAAGGTTTTGGCTTCTTTAACCAGTAAAGCTGCAGGGCGGGTGTGAATCCCATGTTTGGCGGTAATGGTGACAGATTTTTCGTACATAGTGGATGAGCTCATATTTAAAGGGGTATTACACTTCGTCTTTCGATTCTATGATGTGGTAGCCCTGTTTTTTCAAGGCAGCGACGGCACTTTTGAGGCGATTCTTTTTCACTAAAATGTAGTCAGTATCAAAGGTGGAAATTGCAAAAATACTGATTTGTTCGTCCGCTAAGGTGCCAGACACTTTAGATAAAATGCCTGTCATCGAGAATCCGAGTGGCCCGAGCACTTCAAAACAACACCAGCCCGGTTCTTGTTCTAGGCTGTCGAGTTTCACTTCACTGGAAATAACTAAAGATAAACCTTCTTGGGTTTTTCCAATGAAATACATGTCCTGTACAAAAACCTCACTGGGCAATACGGCATTCGGGCTAAAGCTATGAATAGTGTACTGTTCAGGGTGAACGGCTAAGGTCATTCGCATGGCAGTGTCTCGGTTGGATTTTTAAGGCTAAAGCATACCGCATATCACACGTTAGCGTGACAGAGAATTTGAGGTTAATGGGACTTTTTCATTAGTATTCATCGTTGCTGAGATAGTCGTAACTTGGGTTACTGGAAATGTGATCAAAGAAAAGGGCGCCCTATGCGCCCCCTGTTGGTAAGTCATACAGCCAAGTTAGATTTTAAACTGGCCTAAGGTGCGGGACATGTCTTGGCTAATGTCTTGCAGTGACTGAGCTGCATGGCTATTACTTTCGTTAGCTTTGACTGAGACTTCGGTTAATTCTGAAATATTACAAATATTTCGATTAATTTCTTCGGTCACCAGTGATTGCTCTTCAGTGGCGCTGGCTAATTGGGTGTTCATGTCACTGATATGGGCAATCAATTGCAGAATCGCCGCCATGGCTTTACCCGCTTCGTGGGCTTGGGCTTGCAGCTCATCGGATTGCAGCTGAGTTTGATTGTTGCTCTTCATTACTGAGCCGACACCAGATTGGATCTCGCTAATGATTTTTTGGATCTCATTGGTCGAGTCTTGGGTGCGAGTGGCGAGGGCGCGGACTTCATCGGCAACTACAGCAAAACCGCGGCCGTGGGTCCCAGCTCGCGCAGCTTCAATGGCGGCATTAAGGGCGAGCAAGTTTGTCTGCTCAGCAATACTGCGGATCACATCGAGAATGCTACCGATTTGCTGTGAGGCGACGCCTAGCTTTTGGGTAATAACTTCAGAGGCTTTTAATTCTGCTACCAGCTTTTCAGTATTGCTGACCGTGTTGTCAATCACCACTTGGCTTTGCTGCGCTTGTTCTTTTACGCTGTTCGCCGCATCGGCCGCTTGCTGGGTGTTGCTCGCCATTTCATGGGTGGTCGACAGCATTTGATTGACGGCGGTGGCAACGCTGCCCGTTTCTCTGTGGATATGCTCAGCACTTTGATTGGACTCTTCAACTGCAATCATGAGTTGTTTTGCGTCTGTGTCTAACGCTTGGCCTAAGGGCTGTAAATGGCCGACCATGTCGCCAATTTTTTGTGCAAACATATTAAAGGCGCGGGCAAGGTGGGCAATTTCATCTTTACCTTGGGCATTAATCCGCTGACTTAAGTCGCCTTCGCCTTGGGCAATATCTTCAAGGGCATCAATAGCATCATTCAATGGCGAGGTGATGGAATGATTAAGCACAAGGAAGAAGGCAAAAATCGGCACTGAAATCAAAAACATGATAATCAGATAGTCGATAATGACTGACTTTAAGCTCGCTTTGACATCGCTGAGATAAGCACCTGTCATCACTGTCCAGCCCCATTGTGGGTAGTAACGGGCTTCGGCAAGCTTGTCTTCTATCGCACGGGTCATAGGATCGGCGATAGGGTATTCGAGGGTGGTTTTCGATTTAGCCCGCGCTAAAGGCAGCATAGTGGCCAATGGATTAGTGCCATTGGGTAATTTAAACGTTAATGCTGAGGTGCCAACAAGACTTGCATTGTCACCGTGGGCGAGGATTTGATTATTATCATCAATAACAATGAAATAGCCTGAGCCAGAATAGCGAGTCTGATTGATTAACTCCGCAGCAGCTTTCTTGGCGTCTTCTTCGCTGTATTTACCTTTGAGTGCATCCTGACGATGTACATCTATCACGCTTAACATGCTGGCGAGTTGACCGTCTATTTGTAGCCATTTCTGCTCAATTAAATTGCTGTACTGTTCTTTAATCGAAAAACTGGCAAAACACACAGTCCCTATCGCGGCCATAAGAAGCATCATCATTAAGCGTTGCAATATGGTAAATCGGCGCAAAAACGTGATCATTTAGGTTTCTCAAAGGCTAATAATTGTTGCTTAATATACCTGCGAATCAATCTCAATTGAATCGTCTGTGACATAAATTCAGCAAAAGCCGTTATAAAATATGAGTTTCTTTGATCTGAAGCAGGGAATCATGATAGGGAATTTTAATCTGTTGCATTATGGGGCATGTTCTTATTAAGTTATTCCGTTTTTTAAGTTCTTGCACCTTGAAGGTTTTATCTGACCTATTAAATATCAATAAGTTAGCATTATGTTAACTTTACGGCCTTGCTAAATTAGGCTAATCAATTGTTTTAATTTTGATTTTTTACACTTTTACGCGCAAGATTAATGCATTATTCAGTTTGAGAATCGATTATGACCACAAATACTATCGTAACGTCGGATGATATTTTACTGAAGTTATGTCACTCAGTCGCCCACGTGCTCTCTAGCACCAGTGCCAGTAATGTTACCCACGCGGGTATGGTTCAAAGTATCGCGCGCACGCGTCTAAAACCTGATCTCGGTTGTTTCTCGATTTTTGATGGCGGTTTTTCAGGCCTAGTGGTGATCAACTTTTCCGCCTCTGCGGCGATTGAAATCTACCGTCGCTACATGCTGAACATGGGGATGCCTGAATCTGAATTAGCGTTTTCGCACACGTCAGATGAAGTGGGTAACGTGATGGGTGAGTTGATGAACCAAATCTTAGGGGATTTTATTAATAAAATTTCAAAAGAATTACAAACGTCAATCAGCCAAAGTCAACCCAAAATGTTGACGATTAATAAAGAGTTAACTATTTCAATCGATGCTAACTTAGATGATGCTGTGGCCCGTAGAGTGTCGTTTAGAACTGAAAACAATCATATTTTTTACCTCGAATTTGCCATGGATAAAACCGAATTTATCCGTTTAGATGAATTTGTCTACGATGAAGAGTTCGACCCCGATAGTCTGTTAGAGCAGCACAGTTCGATTGGGGGAAATAACGACTCAAATTCGAATGTTTCGCCTTGGGTTAAGATGGCCGATAAACCCGCTATTGCGACTCGTGCCATTGATAATGAAGCCGATGATTTGCTCGATCAGCTCGGCATTTAAGCAGAGTCTCCAATGTAAGACGGATGTTAACGCATTCGTCTATACAAGTTAGTGGAACTGTTTTAGTATCGACGCAAAATAATAATTAAGGTTATATCCTCTTTATGGCATCGAAAGCGACCTCGATTGATATTGCTTATCGTGCTGGCGTATCCCAGTCAACGGTTTCCCGTGCCCTTAGAAACAGCCCGTTAGTCAATTTAGAAACTCGCCAACGTATTCAAGCTATTGCTAAAGAGCTGAATTACAAGGTCGATAAAAACGCCAGTAATCTTCGCACCCAAAATAGCCATACCTTAGCGCTGCTATTGTGTGAAGACCCTACTAATGATGACTCGTTAATCAATCCTTTTTTCCTGTCTATGCTGGGCTCCATCACTCGAGCAACAGCGCAGCAGGGTTATGATTTACTCGTTTCTTTTCAGCAATTATCCAACGATTGGCACGCCGATTATGAAGACAGTAATAAAGCCGATGGCATTATTCTGCTCGGTTACGGCGACTATATGGATTACGAGCAAAAGCTAGAACGACTATTAGCGCAGAATACCCATTTTGTGATTTGGGGCGCCGAGCATAACAACAAGTCTGTGCTATCGATAGGCTGTGATAATCATCAAGGCGGCTTGATCGCGACAGAGCACTTAATTTCCCTTGGCCGCAAAGCGTTTGCCTTTTTAGGCGATGCTTCGAGCCACAGTCCTGAGTTTAGGGACAGATATTTAGGTCATGTAAAGGCGCTGCAAACGGCGAATATTCCCGTTGATCGGACTAAGCAAGTGTCGGCCATCAGCACAGAAAGTTCTGGCTACGATGCCGCTATGGTGTTGATTGCCCAAGGCGCTAAGTTTGATGCGATATTTGCGGCCAGCGATTTGATTGCCATCGGCGCGATTCGGGCGCTGAAAGAAAAGGGCATTTCAGTTCCAGAGCAAGTGGCCGTCGTGGGATATGACGATATTCCGGTGGCGAGTTTTGCCAATCCGCCATTAACGACCATTAAGCAGAACACCCAATTAGCCGGAGAAATCTTAGTCGACAGTGTACTCAAACTTATCCGCGGACAAGAGGTGAGTGCGCAGCTTATTCCGACAACCTTAGTGGTTCGCAGCTCCTGCGGCATTGATAGCGCGCCGCTTAAGCCGCTATCGCTAGCATAATATTTTTGTCGGCAACCGATTGAATCGTTAATTTTACCTGTTGAAACTAAGCTGATGGAACAAAGCCGATAATCCTAGGATATATCGGCTTTTTACTGTCAATTAGCGGCGTTGTTTTTAGATCACTTGCCTGCGTATTGACGCAAAAATTTTGGTACGTCTGCTTTGGTTTTCTTAGCGATTTTTTGCAGTAACTCGAAGGTGGGGGCATTGACGCCGAACTCTTGTTGAAGGTCTGCCAGCATCGCTAGCCACAAATGGCCGGTCATTTCGGCATCGGCTAAGGCGCGGTGAAAAGTGCCATCGGTCGGCAATTGTTTATAGCGTACTAAAGTCCCTAACTGATGATTGGGTGCCGCTTGATACAAACGTCTCGCCACCAGCAAGGAACAGCCAAATTGTCCAAGATAACGATGGCGAATTTGGGCAAACTCCGCATCTAAAAAGCGCTGATCGAACGCCGCATTGTGGGCAACTAAATTATGATCGGCGATAAAGTCCGCAAAACGCGCCATCACTTCATTGCAGGGCGCCGCGTCCCTGAGCATTTGATTGCTGATCCCAGTGTAGTCTTCAATAAAGCGACTTATTCTAAATCCTGGGTTCATTAACTCAGAAAATCTTTGGGTGATCACACCGTTTTCAATTAGCACAGCTCCGATTTCAATCGCGCGGTCCCCTTGATTGGGCGATAGCCCCGTGGTTTCAAAGTCGAGCACGACCAAAGTGTTAGCTGCTGTTGTAGGCATAGATCTTACATGGACTCAATAAATGATGTGTCAGCATTAGCGCTGTTTGTGGCGAAATGCTTTTTGATAAGCCGATTGTAATTCAATACGTTAGTAAATTCACTATCACATTGGCGCTGACGAAAGACTTAATGCTTTGTTGATCCGGTCGAGCTTTCTTGGTTTCGCTTCCTGTTAGCATTTGCTGCTATGAATAACAGTTTGGTTTGTGAGCAATCCATGCAACTCGATATTAACGGCTTAACGCCCGTGCAATTTTTAGCAGAATATTGGCAGAAAAAACCCTTGGTGATCCGCCAAGGATTCAAACATTTTCAAGATTTAGTCTCGCCCGAAGAATTAGCGGGCTTAGCCATGGATGAGCTGGTGGAATCTCGGCGGGTGTACCAACAAGCTGGCCAATGGCAGGCGGAATTTGGCCCCTTCGATTCCTACGATCATCTCGGAGAACGGGATTGGACTCTGATCGTGCAAGCCTTGAATAACTGGGTGCCCGATGCGGAAGCCTTGATCCAATGCTTTGATTTTATTCCGCGCTGGCGTTTAGATGATGTGATGGTGAGTTTTGCGACGCCAGGTGGTGGCGTGGGGCCGCATATCGATCTGTATGATGTGTTTATTTGCCAAGGTTCGGGACGTCGCCGTTGGCGCGTGGGCGATCTGGGGCCGCACAAAGAGTTTGCCGCCCATCCCGCTTTGCTGCACACCGAAGCCTTTGACCCGATTATCGATACTGAGTTGTTGCCCGGCGACATCCTTTATATTCCCCCCGGATTCCCCCATGACGGCATAACCTTAGAACAGTCGTTAAGTTTTTCAGTAGGTTATCGCACAGCTTCCGCCAAAGATATGATAAGTGCTTTGGCCGATCATTTGTCTGAACAGGATTTAGGCGCACAGCAGATTAAAGATCCAGACCGCGAGCTGACCACCCGCAGTGGTTGTGTCGATAATGGCGATTTAGCGCGGTTACGCACCCAACTGACCAATATGCTGACCGATGAACTGGTGAGCGAGTTTTCGGGCCGCTATTTAACTCAGTCAAAGTGCGCCTTAGATTTACCCGATGAGCCATTGGACATCACGCAAGACGAAGTGCTCGCTTGGCTCGATGAGCAGCCGCTTATTCGCCTCGGCGGGCTGCGCTGTTTGTATTTTGATATCAATGTGGCACAGGGTGTTGTCTATATTAATGGTGATAAGTATCAGCTTTCAGCCGAATTGGCCGCAGTGATCCCATTACTATGTGATAGTAATCAGTTGGATAAAGCAGTCTTAGCTCCTTGGTTAGCCCATGCTGATTTGCTCACGCAACTTACCGAATGGGTGAATCTAGGCTACTGGTACTTTGAAGATCTCAGCGATGAGGAGTGTTAAGGCGGAATGAGTTATAGCTTGATGGGTGTTAATAGCGCTTTAGCGTTAACGCCCGACGGGGCTTAGCGCTATATATTTTTTAGATCTAGATGGGTTTTAGTGCTATATGGATTTTAGAGTTAGTGTAGAGTTAGGTGGGGTCTGTAATTCGCAGATGGTCATTTAGCCATTGGATCTGTTGATTATTTCACTATGGGCAATTGTGCCCATTGGGTGGTGTAGCGAGGGGAAAGCTGCTCACGCTTCATTCCCCATGTGGGATCAATACCTTGTCCTGCAAACCAAATTTTTCCATGACCGCTGTGGTTCACTTTATCGAGTAACTGCATCAGCTCCTTGCTTTTAGGCCTAGGCGTGACGTCATCGAATAATCCGAGCTGAAACACGCCTGCACCAAAAAAATCCCCTAACATGACACCAGCCTTTGCATAGGCATGACCTTCACGCCAAATGCGTTGCAGTAGGCTTTGGCCAAGGGTGACAAAATCCCGCGTATCATTGCTGGGGCGAACTAAACTGCCCGACAGCGATTTGCTGTACTGGGGAGTTGCATCGCTAAAAGGGCTAGTATGCACAAATACCGACATCGCTTTAGCGCACTGGCGCTCGGAGCGCAGTTTTTCACAGGCCCTAAAAGTGTATTCATTGATTGCCTGTTGCATCGCTTCTAAATTATCAATACGGCTGCCAAAGGATCGGGAGCTGATAATTTGTTGCTTAGTGGCGGCGACCTCTTGTATGTCATCACAGGCAATGCCGTTAAGTTCGCGTACCGTGCGCTCAACGGTGACAGAAAAGGTGTCGCGGATAAGCTTTGGATGCGCATCCGCCAATTGCAACGCGGTATTTATACCCATGATGTTCAAGCGTTTTGTAAGCCTACGGCCTATTCCCCAGACTTCGTCGACAGGGATAAGCGCCATCAGCCGTCGTTGGCGTTCACGGTCGCGCAAGTCAACCACGCCCCGCGTCGCGGGATAGCGTTTCGCGGCATGGTTTGCCAGTTTAGCCAGGGTTTTTGTCGGTCCAATGCCGACGCAAACGCTGATCCCAATCCACTGCGGTATTCGGTGATAAATATTAAGTGCAAGCTGATGAATATCAGTGCATTTATCGAGACGAGAAAGATCTAAAAACGCTTCATCAATACTATACACTTCTACTTTCGGTACCATTTGTTCTAAGGTGGTCATGACTCTATTTGATATGTCGGCATAGAGTGCATAGTTGGAGGAGAATACCGCAACGTGATGCTGGCGGAGTTGGTTTGCGATTTGATACACAGGCACCGCCATCTTGATGCCAAGTTGTTTTGCCTCTGCCGAGCGGGCGACGACGCAGCCATCGTTGTTGGATAACACTACAATCGGCCTGCCAGCTAAATCTGGCCTAAACATCCGCTCACAGGATGCATAAAAATTATTGCAATCGACGAGTGCGAATAGTGAGGGCGTCATTTGAGCTTTTTCACCACGTTGGTTACCACCCCAAAGATGTTTAACTCAGACTCATCATTGATGGCAATCGGGGAGAATAAGGCATTACGTGGCAGTAATTGCACTACAGGGCGCAGTTGCAATTGCTTTACGGTAAACTCGCCGTTGACTGCTGCGACAACGGTATCCCCGTGGGCCGGCTGTAATGAGCGATCCACCACTAAAATATCACCGGAGAAAATCCCCGCGTCGATCATCGAATCCCCTTGGACTTTGACAAAAAACGTGGCGGCTGGGTGCTTGATGCATAACTCATTGAGATCTAATGTTTGTTCTACATAGTCTTGGGCAGGTGACGGAAATCCTGCGGCAATCAAGGAGCTAAATAGCGAGAGCCGATATTGGGTATGTTTGGCGAAGCGGCCTAGGATCATCATAATAAATCACAATATACTGTACGTATGAACAGTATAGTCTAACAATGATACTTATCGAAATAATTTATGTGGGGAGAGTAGGAGCTAAATCAAGCATTATAAAACCCCTATAAAAAAGCTAGAACAACTTATGAGAGGTTGTTCTAGCCAGCGATATACCGAATTTGTAGTTCGACTAATATGTTATTTCAATACATTATTTCAATGCCGCTGGGACGATAGGGTAGTTATCCCAGACTTGGCCGTCGGTCATCGATCGCACCAGTTTGATGTATTCGGCATGGGTCCAAGCGAGCGGCGTGGCCGAGTTAGTGCCTTGTCCGAGTTGGTAATGGTAGCGGGTGGCATCGCCGACACCGTCCCAGGCTTGCTCGGGTAACATCATGCCCGCATTCGCAAAGGTTTCCATGCCCTGCACATAGGTGTTGATCAACTGCTGCTTGGTTTGCTGGGCGTTATTGCCTGTTAGCTCGCCTTTTGCTTGGGCGAGTGCTAATTCAAAATGACCGCGCTCACCGGTGAAGAAGGGCCAGACTCGGCCACGTTGATCGGCGCTGTTGCTGCCCGATTCCGCATAGTTATGGCCAGAAACCGTATCCTCACCGTAGCCATCGTTGCCATAACGTCTAAAGCCTGGGATTTTGCTGCCATCTTTGGCGCTAAACTCATATTTAAGGCGTAGGTTGTGCTCAAGCTCAGTATTATCAATCAGTTGAAGACTTTGATTGATCAGCTTATCAGTTGCACCGCGCACGCCATAACGTACTAGTTCTAAAAATCCGCCATCGAGGATCTGACGCTGATCTAAACCTTGCTTACCGTTATTCGCTGCCAGTATATCGCTAGTATTTGGCTCGCCATTCGGGCTTAAACGTAAATAGTAAGGCGCGCTGACGCCTGCGCTGTTTTTTAGTAGTCCTTGGGTGGTGACTAAGTGTTTTTCTAAGCTATCATTTAAACCTTTTGCGGCGGCAAGATAACGGCTGCTGGAGTCGATATCCTTGGCTTCTTTGGCTATTTCACTCGCGGCTACAAGACCTGCGATCACGGCAGCCGTTGTCGAGGGGGAGTAACCCGCCTGTTCTTCCCAACGTTCTTGCTGGGTTTTGGGCGGGGTGATTTGGGTGTGATTCCAATCCAGATTAACCTCACCGCCGCTGATCAAAAAGTCCGCTGCACCTTTGAGCATCTCTCGATACCAGTAACCGATCTCATCAGGGCTGAGCACGCCCGCTTGCCAGAGTTTCCAGCCGAGCATGATAGGCATGGCAGTTTGATCGAGCTGCACGCCAACCCATTCAATTTGGCCATCCACATGGGTCTTTTGCAGGAACCAACCCGGCGTACCCGTAAAGCCGGGCGTCTTTTCGGTCACTTGCACTTTTTTCAGGTATTCGAAGGCCACCTTGGGCGTTTGCGTGTCACCCATGGCGAGGAATGCCATGGCGCATTGATAAAAGTCGCGCGGCCATACCGCCTTATAGCCAGTACTCGGCACGGCTGCCGAAACCGTATCGCCCCAAGGGTTAGAAAGTGAAGCGATAAGTGCGCCCGCATAGGTTTTATCTTCCTGCGCTTTCAAGACCATAGCACTGGTATACAGCAGCTTACCGCTATCTGTGGTGTTGTTGGCCATGTTAGCGATGGCGGGCAGTGAGCTTAAGTAATCATGCCAGCCGACATGGGTGGCGTCGCCTTTGTAGGCGCTGAGCACTGCATCATAACCTGCGGCCAAGGTGGCATCGGCATTGGCTAAACTCTGTGCTTCATCTTTACCAAAACCGATGGCGAGATTAAAAGTGACGGGTTTGGCTTTGATGAGCGTAGGGTAACTCGCAGTAAAGGCGATATTGCCAACGGTCGATTTATCTTGCGCACTTGTCGTTTGATAGGGCTTATCGAGTGTGCCGTTATCGGCCAAATCGGCTAGGCCATCAGAGACGCCGACAAAGCCTGTCGTTGCCTGCACAAAATTGAGATCGGATTTCACCGTCATCACGCTGCTGTCTTTGGCGGCGGTATAGGCCACCAGCGCCTGATTACTAGCATGAGTGTTGGCATGATTGTCAGTATGAGTATCGATGCGGCCGATATCATTGGCGCCTGCGTTATCGATATGCGGATTGACATACAAATGCGGCGTAATGCCGTCTTCAAAGGCGGTAAAGGTGACGCGCATCATTAGGGTGTCGCGGTCAGGATCGGTAAAGATATGCTTTTCAATCTGATACTTACCTTCAATATCTTTATTGATAATTTTATAGGCAAGGGATTGTGGGCGACCATTAGCATCGGTATCTAAATATTCTATGCTGCTGATGGTGTTATCTTTTTCTGTATCGACAAAGCCATTTCCCGTGATCACAAATTGCAGTTCTTTGAGCTGCGCATTATGGATCAGACCATACATGGTTTCGGTTAAAATACCTTGGGCGAGGGAGAACCAGACGCGGCTAATGGGATTTTGCTTGGCATCTTGGTATTGACCTTGGGTGTAAGGCTCGTACGACGTTCCAATACCGGTTTTACCCGAAAATGCCCAAGTCGGCGCTTTACCCGGTGCGCCGGGAGCAACCTGCTGCACATTTGATGCGGCATTGCCACTCATGCTCGGTGTTGCTGAATTCGATGTGGGTGAACAGGCTGTGAATCCTATTGTCCCTAATAGACTTGCGGCGACGGCAAGCGCTAGGCGGCTGCGCCTTGTTAACGTTTGTGCGTGACGGGTTTGGCTAGTGTGCAGATCCTGCTGCGGCGTAGGACTCGATTCCATCTCGTTCTCCCCAAATAATGGTTATATTTTTATAGTGATTGAATTGATATAAAAGCTTCATGCTGCGGTGAATCGCCAATGGGGCGAGTTCACCGCGCTTCACATATTGGATGTATATCAGCTAACTGTTGGCCACATTTTGTGCTTAGTGATGTTTATCAATTAACTTTGTTTACGGCTTTTGCGCTTAAGGGCGTGTTGCCATTCAGGCCAGCACTTTGCTCATTTTGAACCACAATTTCTTGCTCAACAAAAAGCACGGCAATACCAGCGCACATCATCAAGACGCCTCCCGTGATCAGTGCATAAATAGGTTGACCATCGAACAAACCATTGAGTATTAAACCCAGCACACTGGCGGCAAGAAGCTGCGGGATCACGATGAAGAAGTTAAAAATCCCCATGTAAACGCCCATTTTCTGCGGGGGTAACATGCCCGACAACATGGCGTAGGGCACAGATAAAATGGACGCCCACGCGATACCGACACCTATCATCGGCAGCCATAACAGGCTTGGGTCTTTAATAAAAAAGAAACTAATCAAGCCTATACCGCCACAGAACATATTGACTGTGTGGGTTAGCTTGATGCCGATACGCTTAGCCAGCATAGGAATAAAAATCGCGGCAATGGCGGCAAAGCCATTGTAGGAGGCGAACAGCACGCCGACCCAATCTGCGCCGTCGTTGTAGGCCTTAGACAACACATCGCTGCTGCCAAAATGGTAGGACGTCACGGCAGACGTGGTGTAAATCCACATGGCAAACAGTGCAAACCAAGAGAAAAACTGCACAATCGCCAGTTGATGCATGGCTTTGGGCATATGGAATAAGTCATCGACCACGCTAAATACCATGCCGAGCTTATGGCGTTCAGCGGGTTGCGAATTGCCTAAACGCAGCGCGCAATACAGTTGCAATGGACCAAAGGCGAAAATCCCTAAGCTTAAGATATACAGTTGCTTGTCTAGATCCTGCGCCCAAATAGCGAAGGTGAGCAGGGCGCCGAGCCCCATCCACACGAAGGACGCAAATTGATAATCCTTGCGGGTACGAGTGCGAGCTAAGGTTTCATCCTCAGCATCGACTTGTTTAGCGTTAAAGGCGGCTAACTCTTCGGGGGAATATTCTCTTGTCGATACGACAGTCCAAGTGACCGCGAGCAATAATACTGCGCCACCGAAATAGAAGGCATAACGCACTGAGTCGGCAATTTCACCCGCTGGTGCAGTATTCGCGACAGCAAAAAAGTGAGTCAAAATATAGGGTAAGGCCGAAGCGACCACAGCGCCAATACCGATGAAAAAGCTTTGCATGGCATAGCCTTGGGTACGCTGGCTTTTCGGTAAATTGTCACCAACGAAAGCGCGAAACGGCTCCATGGCGATGTTGATCGAGGCATCCATTATCCACAACATGCCCGCGGCAATCCACAGGGTAGGCGAGTGCGGCATGATAAAAATGGCGAGAGTGGTAAAAATCGCACCAATCAAAAAATAAGGGCGGCGGCGGCCAAGGCGTCCCCAAGTTTTATCGCTTAAATAACCAATAATAGGTTGAACCAACAAACCCGTCAGCGGCGCGGCAATCCACAGAATGGGGATTTCATCGATAGAGGCGCCTAAGGTTTGGAAAATGCGGCTAACGTTGGCATTTTGCAGGGCAAAACCAAATTGAATGCCTAAAAAGCCGAAGCACATATTAAAAATTTGCCAGAAATTCAGTTCAGGTTGTTGCTTGAATGAATGCGGCGCCTGAGGCACGACAGCTTGATGGCTATCTTGTTGATTCGCCTGTTGATGATTCGAAGACATTGAACTTCCTTTCTGTTGCCGGCAGTATGTCTGCCTTGAGTGCTTATTGTTTTAATTGTTTTGCCGAGCAATGGATGGTTTCGCACATATTATGAATGCGTCTGCTCTGTGAAAAAATGGCGAATATACCTCTCCCTCAGAAGCATATTCGCCGATAAATTCATTTCACATTTGGACTTAACACCTTAATGAAAACGAGTCAGTCCAAAAGAATGGCTCAAAGCCAGTCAGCAGAAAGAACTTAAGCCTGATAGTAATCCTTGTATATAACCCTATCAGAAACGACCTCACACATCTCAAACCCCACAAGCAGAGGGTGAAACGAGCGGATTTATAGTAGCCTTGCCTTGGTTTTAGGTACAACCGCTTACATACGTATTCATCATGGGTTGATAACCACACGTAAACAGAGGTGCAACCTGCTGTTGACTGTTTTTAACTTTGCTGGAGGCTAAGTTCATTTGACACTTGAGGACCGCACTATATATTAGGACCGCACTATATAGTCAGCGGGAAGAAACCTATTGTATAAGCCCCGACTTGCTGAATAAGAGGATACCTATGTTTGTTGTTTCGCTCACCTATAAAAAGCCGATTGCCGAAGTGGAGTTACATTTAGCCGCGCATATCGAATATCTTGATCAGTATTATGCCGCAGGGACTTTTATTGCCTCGGGTCGTAAAGTACCACGTACTGGCGGCGTCATCCTCGCGAAGGCAGAGAGTCGCGCGGCGCTAGAGGCCATTTTGCAGCAAGATCCGTTCTGCATTGCCGATGTTGCCGAGTTTGAGGTGATAGAGTTTGTGCCAACTAAAACGGCGCCTGGATTAGAGCAGTTGATTGAAGTGATTTAATGACCTTTTAAGGCCGTCGTAGAGACTGATATCGACAGGTTTGATTTCATCGCTAGATTTCGTAGCTTGAGCGTAAGGTGCCTAGCGGCTTAGATTGGTACGATTGAATCCGTTGAACTATAACAGTGGGACTCGATAAGTAGGATTTGATGGATCAAATTTGGACTGAATTACAACAGGCTAAGGTTTTTAAAACCTTTTCTGATACTGGTGAAAGCGTACATTTCTACCATGCCAATGGTTTTCCATTAGGTGTTTATGCGCCTTTATTGGCCAAGTTGCAGCAAGCCTTTAGCCTTAATTCACTCGAGTTAAGGCCGACATGGCCCGATGTAGGTTTGCCGCCTAAGCGCCGAGATTGGCAGCTATATGCCGATGATTTGATCTTGCATATTGAGCGGCATTGCAGTGCGCCAATTGTCGGAATGGGTCATTCGATGGGAGCAACCAGTACCATTCTTGCCGCTAACAAAAGACCCGATTTGTTTAAAGCACTGATACTTATTGAACCTGCAATGGTGTCGCGCCCTATCGCTTGGTTTGCCAAGTTAATGCCTAAATCATTAATGAATTTGACCGCGCCCGCCAAAAACACCTTAAAGAAGCGCGATGTGTGGGAAAGTCGTGAGCATTTCCTTGAATATTGCAAAATGAGTAAGCTATACAAACGCTTTGATGATGAGGCTTTTGCTGCCTTAGCCCAATTCGGGGTTTATCAACACAATGATGGCCAATTCACGTTGAAGTTTCCTAAACGGTGGGAAGCGCATAATTACACCCAGCCGCCGAATGTATTATCGATATTGCGGCAGATAAAGCTTCCCTGCGTCGCCATTCGAGGGAAACCGTCAGTGTTCTTTTCTGAAGCGACTTGGCAGCGTTGGCAACAGCTCACACCGAATACGGTATTTTTAGAAGATCAGCGATATGGGCATCTGTTGCCGTTAGAAGATCCCTCCGCCTGCTTAAGCCTTATCCATCAAGGACTCAGTGAATTGAATCGCAAACGGAAGGCATAAGTGAGTTTGAGCATGCATTGAGCCGTAACGACTAAAGCCAAAAAGTGTATGAACCCAATCAAGCTTGGTCGTTGTCCTACTATGCACTTTTTAAGGCCTGTTTTTCGCATTGGTAGGGTGAATTTATCCGATATTCTGAGTGCTAGTTTGCTATCATGCCGTTTTCCTTCTTGAAACCTTACGCAGGTTTCCGCTGCGCGAGTCCCGCTTTTTATGTCTATTCAAACGCTGTTATCGACGGCTCTGGCGAAACGCCATGATTTTTTACAACAAGCAGAACAGGATCAAACCGATTGTTTTCGGGTGTTCCATGGCACAGTCGAAGGCGTGAGTGGCTTGAATATCGACCGTTACGGCGATACTTGGCTAGTGCAGAGTTTTCATCAGACCTTAACCGACGAAGAGTTAGCCGATGTGAGTGCCGTTTTGCTGCAACAGGCCGATTTGCCGATTGTGTATAACGACCGCTCATTAGGCAATTCCCGCGTATTGAACGCGTTATCACCGTCACTGACAGAGATTGCGAGTGCTGAGCGAGTTATGCAGGAAAATGGCATCAAGTTCAGCACTAAACTGCGCCACGAAGGGCAAGATCCGCTGCTATTCCTCGATATGCGTATTGGCCGCGAATATGTGCGGGCAAATAGCCAAGATAAAACCGTGCTGAATTTGTTTTCCTACACCTGCGGCATTGGCACTGCGGCAGCCATCGGCGGTGCGACTCGGGTGATGAACGTCGATTTTTCTTCTTTTGCTTTAGCCACGGGCAAGGCGAATGCGGCGCTAAATCAGGTGTCCAATGTGTGTGAGTTTGTCCAGAGTGATGCGTTTCCGGCCCTGCGCCAATTAGCTGGTTTAAGTGTGGGAGGGCGCCGCAATCAAAAATTACCGAGCTACCCCAAATTACCGCAAACCCAGTTTGATCTCGTGTTCCTCGATCCACCGCGTTATGCCAAGAGTGCTTTCGGTATTGTCGATTTGATCAATGATTATCAAGGTTTATTTAAGCCTGCATTAATGGCGACTAAAGTCGGTGGCACTATCGTTTGCTGCAACAATGTGGCGAAAGTTGAGCGCCAAGCATGGTTTGACAGTTTAGTACGCTGCGTTGAAAAACAAGGCCGTACAGTCACAGCGCACACTTGGCTCGATCCCCATGAAGATTTCCCATCTTTCGATGACAATCATCCACTTAAAATTGTCGCGCTGACCTTAAGTTAACGACATAGCGATACGAACGGCATAGTGATACCAACAAACAGGGCACCGCATTAGGTGCCCTGTTTATTTGTCCATTTATGTGCCGCTAGATGGGGTGCAGGTGGAAGGCAATCGCGACGCGGTTCCAGCCATTAATGGCAATGATTAAGCTGGTGAGGTCGACAATTTCTTTCTCGGAATAATGCTCTGCAAGCGCCGCATACTGACTGTCATGCACGGGCGCAGTGGCAACTTGGGTTAAGATTTCTGTCCAGAGCAGCGCTGCACGTTCCCGTTCATTAAAGAGTCCATCGACCTCGTGCCAAGCGGCAAGTAAATCTAAACGCAGCTGTTCTTCACCGTCGCTTCTGGCTTCTTCTGCGTGCATTCGCTGACAAAACGCGCAGCCATTGAGTTGCGATGCTCTAAGCTTGACTAAATGCACCAGTAATGGCGAAAAGTGGGAGTCGCCGGCTGCTTTGTCTAAGCTTAACAGTGCGTTGGCGAGTGCGGGTTGTAGCTGATAAATTTGCTGGCGTGGTATACGTTCTGACATAAAAGCCTCCTATAAGCTGAGGCTTCAATCTAAGCGGTTAGCGCGACCTAGGATTGGAGATTTGCGACATTTTACGCTTTTTGTATTGCCCTGGCGTTTGCTGTGTCACCCGCACAAAGTGTTGATGTAGATGGGCTTGATCGTAAAATCCGCAATCGAATGCAACCTGCACTAGACTGAGGTTAGGTGATTGGCTGAGTAAGTTTCGGGCGACTTTGACTCGGTTTAATTGTAGTAACTGCGCCGGCGACAATCCGGTTTCTTGTTTAAATCTTCGTTCAAACTGGCGGCGACTTAAGGGCAGTTGTCCGTAGAAATCCTCTAAACTGGCTTGGGTTTGAATAAGCTTTGGTAAATTCGCCTGCACTAAGCCAACCATAGCGCTTTTATGTCGAGATAAGGCCGCATCAAATTGCCGCTGGTTGAGTTGCAATAGCCAATGCTCAAGTAATGCGATGCGTCGGGCTGGTTGATTCGTTTCCGCCAGTTGCGATAACAGTTGAGCCAATCCTGTTAGCTGCAATTGCGTCGCATCAATAGCCATCACTGATGTGGCAGACTGAATATCTTGCAGTTCAATGCCGAGTAAATGAAACGCGCCGCCGGGGTAAAAGCGAACTGTCAGCAGCTCGATTCCTGGCAAAAAGGCGTGGGAATGTCGGCTCTGACCACAATGAAACAACACTTGAGGTTCGTCGCCGCTGAGCGTTTGAGTTAGTGTTGGCGTTGGGAAATAGAAATGTAGGCTAGTGCCGCCGTCTGGATAAAATGTCTGCTCAATGCTCTGCGGTAAATCAGTCGCTACGCGCAAATGAAAGTAGCGCTGCACCCAAGGGCGAAGTGGCGCTAAGGGTTGAAAATGGCTAAAGCCTAAGTGCGCGAGTTCAGTCTCGAAACGCTTAAAGCTGCGCATTTCTAATAAATTTGCCCTATATCGCACGCTGAATACCATAAGCAAGTAAAGGAATGTCAGATTAATCTAACTGAAGTATTTTTGCACCTGTGTTGATTGTACGCATTCGCCTTGGACTGGCATGGTCTGTCTACGATGTGGGTGAGTTTGTGAGGGCATTAACAGGCTGTTTATTCGGTTTATAGCAATTTGTCGGCCAATGAGCACGAACTGAATTTAGGCCAACATCAACTAAGGTGCCTCGACTCTGGTTAACTTTTACGTTTTGTATTGGGATAAACAGGTCCTATCTGGCAATAAAAAGTCACCAGGGACAAGGTGCATCCTGGGTGACTTTCTGCTTTTTACTCTGTATTTTTTGCACTCGCTCAAACACTCAGTTAACGCGCTAACGTTAACATGCTGAATTTAAAGTGCTAAACCTAAAGTACTTTGAATCTGATTGCCGTGCCGCCACTGCTAGCGAGTGCGAGGTTTAGACTATCCTTAGCGCTCACTTCTTTGGTTTCAATCACATAATCATAGGGATTGGTTTTCCAATCGGCGTTTGCGCCATCGCGGTAAATCTGCGCTTGATAACGTTTCTTGGGATCGAGGAAATCCAGTTTGACCGTGACCTTGCGCGCGGTTTCATCCGTGAGTGCACCTAAATACCAATCACCTTGATCCTTCGCTTGGCGGGCAAAGACCACATAGTCACCGACTTCACCGGCAAGTGCGACACTCTGATACCAATCCGTGGGCACATCGCGGATAAATTGGAAGGCATCTAAGTGCTTTTCATAATTGCGCGGTAAGTCTGCTGCCATTTGGATTGGGCTATAGAGCACAACGTACAGGGCGAGCTGTTTGGTCAAGGTGGTTTGCACACGGTTTTGCGCATCCAACCCCTTAGGCGCTAAGTCAAAAATCCCCGGAGTAAAGTCCATTGGACCCGCGAGCATACGGGTAAAGGGTAACATGGCCGTATGTTCAGGGCTGTTTGGTGGGCTACCCCAAGCATTGTACTCTTGGCCGCGGGCACCTTCGCGGGCGATCCAGTTCGGATAGGTTCGGCGTAGGCCCGTGTCTTTAATGGGCTCGTGACTATTGATGCTGATATGGTGTTTCGCCGCTTCAGTGACGCTGTGCAGATACTCGCCCACCATAAACTGGCCGTCGTGCCACTCGTGACGGGTAATGCCTTTGTCATCGATACGCTTGATTTGGCCACCATCAGCGACATAGCCCGTCTTGACTTGGGTCACACCGTGCTTCTCATACAGGGCAAAGGCATTTGCCATTTGATCGCGATAATGGGTAACAGAGCCTGCGGTTTCGTGGTGGCCGATTAAACGCACCCCTTTTTTCGCGCCGTAGGCTGTGATGGCGGGCAGATCGAAATCGGCATAGGCCTTAGTAAAGCTAAATTGATCGCCATTATGGAACCAGTCACCGTCCCAACCTTCATTCCAACCTTCTACCAATACACCATCAAACTGATATTTAGCGGCGAAATCCATGTAGCGTTCGGTTTCGCTGGTGGTGGCGCCGTGGGTTGGGCCCGAACCCCAAGTATTTTCATTTAAGTGCATTCCCCACCAAATACCGACGTATTTCCCCGGTTTTACCCAAGCAACATCGCCGAGTTTATTGGGCTCATTGAGGTTAAGGATAAGGTGCGAATTGAGCAGCCCAGTCGCGTTGTCGGCAATTTGAATGGTGCGCCACGGCGTATAAAAGCCCACTTGAGTTTTGACGCGAATGCCATCGGACCAAGGCGTGAGATCGGCCTTAAGCTTTCCATCGCGCTGCTGATCTAAGGTCATGGCGGCAAAGTCCACCAAGGCGGCCTCGTGAATACTTAAGTGCGTACCGTTCGCGAGTTTAAAGGTGAAGGGCGTGTGGACTCTATCGACTTCTTTCAGCGCTGTGGTGCGATACAAATATTCGTAGCGATTCCAGCCACGGGCAGGGATCCACCATGCTGTGGCTTTATCGGCTTGACCGACATTGAACTCGGTTAACTCGTCTGTGATTAAGAGCGGCGAATTCGCGGGCAGGGCGGCTTGTTCGGCTAAGTGATAGCGAAAGCCAATACCATCGTCAAAGGCTTTAAACTCGACTTCGAGTTGCACCTTGCCGTTGCTTAATACTGCGGTCAGTTGATTGTGCTGATCGCGGATCCATTCCTGTTCGCCCCAAGGTTGTTGCCACTTGTCATCGGCACTCTTTTTATCGCTACTGTTAATCTGCAATCCTTGACCGAGTTCACCAAGGGATTGAAAAACTAAGCCTAAGCGGCTCGGTTCTATGACTGTCTTGCCGTGAAAATCGATTTTATATTCGGGGCGGCCTGTATCGTCACTCAAGCTGATTTGAATTTGTTGGTTGGGTGAGCTGACGGTAACGGTTTTGGCAAATACGTTGGCACTAAAGAGACTAGTGACCGCAAAAGCGATAAGTGTAGGGCTCAATAGCGCTTGCGATCGCTTTTGGCATGATGAGCTCTGGCGAGCGTGACTCTTTGTTAAGTGACGGCCAGTAAACTGAATAGGGTTGGTCTTGATGAACATTCCTTGATCCTTGTTTTTATAATGAATGTGACTCACAGCATACTAGTGGCGATGGCTTTTTAACCGCAACGGCCTGCATACGTATTCACCACATTAAGGCGTGACGTAACAGAAGTGACGAGAAGCATTGCGAGGGCACGAACAAAAGATGTGGTTTGCTTTTGACTCGGGTAGAATGCGCGCTTTTATTTTTGCTTAAAAATGCAATTTAGCGTGGGATTTACAGTGGGATTTACAGTATTTGGAGCCGCAGCAGTAAGGTCAAACCGTGAAAATTAGCCAACGTTTACAACAGATAAACAGCATGATCAGTGATCATTACGACCATATTTGGGATTGCTGCTGCGATCATGGTTTGCTCGGTATGCTGTTGCTAGAAAGGAGCGCTGCCCGCCATGTACACTTTGTCGATTGTGTGCCTTCGCTGATGCAGGCGCTTGAACTGCGTTTGCTGCGTTTCTTCCCCGCTGACATATCAGGCCTAAATTCACACTTAGATCCAAACTTAGATCCACACTTAAACCTAGACATAGAGCCAAATTTAAGTCGTGATACTCAGTGGCAAGTACATTGCCTTGATGTTGCGGCTTTACCGCTCGCGCAAACCAGTGACAAGGATAAACAGTTGATTATCATCGCTGGCGTGGGCGGTGAACTGCTGGTGGACTTAGTGCGGGCAATTCTAGCCCAGCACCCACAGCGGCACCTCGAATTTATTTTGTGTCCCGTGCATCATAATTACTATGTCAGGCAATCACTCACTGCCTTAGGGCTAGGGCTTAAGTCGGAACATTTATTGGAAGAGAATCAACGTTTCTACGAAATCCTCAATGTCAGTACTATCGCGGCTCCAAATGGTCGGTCTATCAGTGCTACGGGTTCGTTAATGTGGCAGATGCTAGATGAAGCAAGTTTGCGACGAGCGCAGCGTTATTTGTCGCAGGTGATTGGTCATTACCAACGCATGCCCACGCATAAGCAAACACCAGCGATTATTGATGCCTATCAGCAGCAATTGGCCCTGCTCTTGAGTGAACATGGGGGGGCATAAGTGAGCTTGAGTCTTTTTGCTGCTTGGGAATTACGCTGAGAACCTAAGAAGAGCAGCTACGATGAGAATCAAGCGAAGGAGAGGATCGCATCGCGATCTCGTTGTAATATTATGGGTAAAATGATTTTGGCATAAACCGTTAACAATCAATCTGTAATCGTTAAAATCTATTAACCACTCGGACTGGACTGAATGTGACTTTTACCTCTGCTACAGTTTTTGATCTGCATTTGGCACATTTTCGTTTATGCTGCGACTCCTTTTCGGCAAATGGCTACGACTATGCGTTTATTGAGAACCACCCAAGATCCAGCGGTTAACCTACAGACGGCACGCGTTTTTTATCGCAGAGCTGCCCGCGCGATAGTGTTATCGGGTGAAGACATTTTGCTGTTGTATACCCAAAAATATCGCGATTACAGCTTACCCGGCGGCGGAATTGACGACGGCGAGAGCCTTGAAGACGGGCTGATCCGCGAGCTACAGGAAGAAACCGGCGCCCTAGACATTCAAGTGTTAGCCCCCTTTGGTCGTTACGAAGAGTTTCGGCCTTGGTATCGTGAAGGGGCGAACGTAGTGCACATGGAGTCATTCTGTTACGTGTGCCGTATCGACACCGCACTGGGCAAGCGTGGTTTAGGTGAGACTCGATTAGAAGCCCATGAGATAAAAAATGGCATGCGGCCTGAATGGCTCAATATTCATCAAGCTATCGCCCATAATGAAGATATTCAGCGCAATCATCCACATAAAGGCCAATCAATAGAGCGTGAAACTTTTCTGCTAAAACAGATAGTGTTGGAATGTTTGTAAGTTTTATCACTTTCAAATCATGTGTTTAATATATGATTTTATTTCACACATAACTGAGTGAGCAGGGTTTGGTTAGCGATTAAACGTCGTTATTTCAACGTGCTCTTTTAAGCTGATACTGCTTCGAGCCTGTTCCTAACATCGCTAGATGTTTAATTTTATTTCTCATTCTTTTGCCGCAGCAAGGAAGGCAATGCAGATTATTTTATTGACCCACGAACGCGAGTTAACCCGCAAAACGAATACTGGCCAACTCGCGTTAGCCGCATTCCCTGAAGAGGTGAAAAGCATCGTCTGGTCGAGAACTGCACCTGATAACGATTTAGTGGCTATGTTGGCATCGCAGCAGGCTAAACTGTTGTTTCCAGCAAGCGATACTGAGCCCGCTGTGCCCATTGATCATAATGCCTTAGATACGGTTTTAGCTGAGCCAGTGCTCTCGAACGCACAAATGTTGTTAGCGGCAGCGCAATCTACAGTCATAGCAGCACAGCGAATGCCTAACCAAGTGGTGATTTTAGATGCAACCTGGCAGGAGGCGCGTAAGATGCTCCGCCAGAGCCCCTATCTTAAAACGGCTGCACGAGTCAGTTTGCCGCCACTTATGCCTGAATCCGCCTTTATATTGCGGCGTAATCAGCAAGAAGGGGGCTTGTGCACTGCAGAATGTATTATTGCGCTTTGGCGCCAGTGTGGTAGAGCAGAACAAGCGACGCTATTAGCGTCGCTATTTACTGAATTGAATAGCCGTACTTGATTGCGATGTTTGAGAGAGAGTTCGAGGAAGTGCTTAAATAGATAATTAACGACTTTTAGTTTTGACCCACAGATAAATCACCATCTGTTAAGTCATAGTCATTTAAATTAGAGCCAGTTAAATCGCCATCAGTTAAATCATAGCCATTTAAATTAGAGCTAGTTAAATCACCATCAGGTAAATCATAGCCATTTAAATAACAGTCAGATAAATACACAGAAAGTGACTCATGGCACCGCCAAGCACGAACAAATGCCAAATGGCATGGTTAAATGGAATGCGTTTCCCGACGTAGAACACAACACCTAAAGTGTAAAATAATCCGCCTAAGATCAATAGATTAAAACCTAACTCCGACATGGCCGCCGTTAAATCGCCCATCACAGTGACACATAGCCAGCCCATGGCGAGATACAAGACTAAGCTTAACTTTTTGAATTTGTGAATAAATAGCGTTTTAAATAAGATCCCACCAATCGCAAGCGACCAAATCGCTGTTAAAATCACTATCGATTGCGTCCCCTGTAGGCTTATCAGCATCAAAGGTGTGTAAGTTCCTGCAATCAAGCAGTAAATTGCGCAGTGATCGGCGATCTTAAGTTTATGTTTCCAGCCTGAATGGCTAACGCTGTGGTATAAGGTCGAGCATAGAAAAAGCACTATGATGCTCGCACCATAAATGGCAACGCCTGTTAGTTGAATTGTCGTTAGATGATCTTGCCCTTTGAGTAACATCAGTACTAATGCCACTATGCCTGCGATGACGCCTAAGCCATGGGATACGCTATTAGCGATCTCTTCTTTAATACTATACGGCCCAGACTTAGCAGGGATTTTAGCTGGGTTTTGTTGTTCGATAACACTTTGACTCGACATGGTAGATACACACTCGCAAACGATAATGGCTAAGTCTATCAGTTAGGAAAATAAATCACCATATTTAAGCGTACACTTGTAAGCTTAAGTGTGTGGCTGGCTTCTATTGTTTTCGCCCTTTAGATTTTTAACGCCGTCTTGTATTCCCGTCAGCGTATCGCATTGATGATGTTATCCGCTTTAAGACGTAAGAGTTAGCAAGCATTTTCCCATCAATTTAGCGCGATTGTGATCTCAATTCCCAGCCTTATTTGTCTCGACTGACAAGTGTCTTACTAAGCATTAGCGTAAGCACTGCGCTTGTAACGTGTTGCATTCGCGTTGAACTTTACCCTGTTTGCCTCCTCTAATCTGCGTTGAGCACTCGCAAGTAAATGCAATCATTGGATAATTCTCTTTCAATATTCAGCAACTCGATATTGGATTGATATTGGATTTGAGTGTAATTGTTCCACGTTAAGCATCATCGAAATCAATTGAGACTACACAAAACCTAAGGATGGATTTTGCCTTTTCAACGTCAACCCAAAGCCGTGCCTTTATTGACAGTATCTCCTACAGCAATAGCGATTGGAGATGATACTGATAGTGCTTTGCTTTTTTCGGTCACATCGCCAGAAGGCGAGACTTTTATTGCATTTGATCATCACTTCGTTGATCTAGATGCTGCTCAAACGCCAGTTTTTACCACTGCTGCCGAGCCGTCAGCGTTCAATCGCGGTGCAGGCCGTTTAGTCACTGAGCATGACACTCAAGCTATAGACCAAGAGCAAGCCCAAGATTTAGTACTGCAAGAAATCCATGCTGAACATCAAGATCAACATCAAGATAAATTGGTTGCTGAATCTGAATCCAAACCTGAACTGCCTAGGACAATACAAACCCGTGCTCAAGGATTGGGGTTACGTACTCGTCAGCCGTATTTCAAAGGATTAAGTCTGTTATTTTTTGTGCTCTTAGTGCATGCGTGTTTATTTTTACTTATCTGTATTTTGTGGCGCCCACAGTTAAATCCCTTTGGATTAACAGAAACTGAAAGCCGGGGCCCTAAAGTGACGGCGCTCAAAGCTTACTTTATTTATGCTCCCGCAGTAGAGAAGGCTGAAAGCGCTGCGCTAGAAACAGAGAGCAAGGCCGAGGATAAGACTGAGATGACAAGTTCTGTTACGCCTACAATTGTTCCCACGCCTGCAACTCAAGTTAAGCCTATGCCAATATTTGAAAAGGTCGTGCCTGAAAAAGTAGATCAGGGAAAAGTGAAGCCAGATACGGTTAAACCGGACATCACTCAATCAAGCCAATCTCAATCAAGTGCCCAAAGTGAAGTACAGTCCGCGGAAGTGACGGCAAAAAAACCAACTAATACGCTTGATACCACAGAAATAAAGCCGCAGCTTGGCACTAAGAGTTCGCCCGCAGCAGAAGGTGAGAGCACAATAGCGACAAGCTCAAGCATGAGTTTATTCACCCAGCAATATTTTGAACGTCAGCGCGAGCAAGCGCTCGATGATCTCGTCATTGAACAGGCCGATAAATTCACCCGGAAATCGAATATGAGTGAAATGAGCCCTGAGATGGAAGTGTTATTTGTCCCTAACGCCGATGATTTCGGTGGCACAACGAGTCTAGATTTACCCTTAGACCCAAATCGTATTGTGCGTATAGGGGATACTTGTTATCGCGTCGTCCGTCTGGGGACACAAATTAATCCTAACGCCGAAAATTTAGGTTTTCCCATTAACTGCAGTGGCAAAAAAATCAATCAAGCTATTGATGATGCCATTCAATCTCGATTAAATAAAATGATGCTCAAACCCCATAAATAGTGACTTTCTTTTATGATCTATTTTCATGCTAATTATAGATTTTTTAGTTTAATTTAATTTAATCAATTAAAAACAATAAATTATGAATCTTTATTTTGGATTGGTAGTTAAGGTTTTTAATTGCTTTTTTCCTTGTTTGTTGCTGCCGCTTCTGTCTATACTGCGCACTCATCTTGTCGGAGTGCCTCTTGGCTGAGACCGTTTATTCGGGATCCGTTGAACCTGATCAGGTTAAAACCTGCGAAGGAAACAAGCGTAATAACACACATTAAATCGCAAAAATAGACGGCTTGAACACCTGTTTACTCAGCAGTGTTTTAAGCCTTAATGTTTAGATTTAATTGTTATTGAGCAGGGTAACTCAATTTTTGAAGCCAGTGTTGGCCACAAAAGTTGATTGCCATGTCCAGCTATCAACAACTCAATTCTCCAGACAAGCAACTCCATTTTTTAACGTGAGATTGCTTATGTCCAGTTCAAACCAAAACCCAGCTGTAGCTGCCAATGCGACAGAAATCACAGCGCCAGAATCGACAATCCCTAATAAATCGACAATGCCTAATAAATCGGCTGAGTCTAGTCAATCAATCGTGCCTAAGGCGCCGAGTCGCCGCGAAACCCGCGCGCAGGCCCAAGCCTTTATCGATACGTTAGCGCCACTGCAACATCCTAATTCACAAAAGATTTATCTCGAAGGTTCAAGTGCCGATATTCGCGTTGGCATGCGACACATTCTGCAGACTGACACGCTGGTGGGCGGAACAGATGATGCGCCTATCATGGAGAAAAATCCGCCAATCCGAGTGTACGATTGCGCCGGACCTTATTCCGATCCTGAGGCCGACATCAATGTGCGTCTAGGCCTTGGTAAATTAAGACAAAACTGGATCCTAGCCCGCAACGATACAGAGCAATTACCCTGTGCGACCTCAGACTTTACCCAACAAAGACTCGCCGATGATGGTTTAGACCATCTGCGTTTTGAGGCAGGCTCGAGTGCCATTGTCCGCCCACGCAGAGCGCTGCAGGGCAAGCGAGTCAGTCAATTACACTATGCCCGTCAAGGGATTATCACTCCCGAAATGGAATATGTGGCGATCCGCGAGAACATGGCACTTGCCGAAGTACAGGATGAAATCCTCAATCGTAAAGCCAAGGGCGAAGCTTTTGGTGCCTTAGTCGGCGAACCGATTACCGCCGAATTTGTCCGCGCTGAAGTCGCCCGTGGCCGCGCGATTATTCCGCTGAATATTAACCATCCCGAAGCCGAACCTATGATCATAGGGCGTAATTTTCTGGTGAAAGTGAACGCCAATATTGGTAATTCTGCGGTGACGTCATCCATCGAGGAAGAAGTGGAAAAGCTCGTCTGGTCAACCCGTTGGGGTGCAGATACGGTAATGGATTTATCCACGGGTCGTTATATCCACGAGACCCGCGAATGGATCATCCGCAACTCGCCAGTGCCCATTGGCACAGTGCCGATTTATCAAGCGCTGGAGAAAGTGAACGGCGTGGCAGAAGATTTAACCTGGGAAGTGTTCCGCGATACCTTGATTGAACAAGCGGAGCAAGGTGTTGATTACTTTACGATTCATGCTGGTGTGTTACTTCGTTATGTACCGATGACGGCTAAACGCGTTACCGGGATCGTTTCCCGCGGCGGTTCAATCATGGCCAAATGGTGCCTGAGTCACCACAAGGAAAACTTCCTCTATAGCCATTTTCGTGAGATCTGTGAGCTTTGCGTCGCCTACGATGTATCCCTGTCTTTAGGTGATGGTATGCGTCCAGGCTCAATTGCCGACGCCAATGATGCTGCCCAGTTTGCAGAGCTTGAAACCTTAGGTGAGCTAGTCAAAATCGCGTGGGAATACGATGTACAAACCATTATCGAAGGGCCGGGACATATCCCGATGCAGCTCATTAAAGAGAACATGGACAAGCAGTTAGCTCACTGCGATGAAGCACCGTTTTACACCCTTGGCCCGCAAATCACCGATATCGCACCTGGGTATGATCATTTCACCTCCGGCATAGGCGCGGCCATGATTGCTTGGTACGGCTGCGCTATGTTGTGTTATGTCACGCCAAAAGAACACTTAGGATTACCGAATAAACAAGATGTTAAGCAAGGTTTGATTGCTTATAAGATTGCCGCCCACGCCGCCGATGTGGCGAAAGGTCATCCAAGTGCGCAAATTCGTGATAATGCGCTGGCAAAGGCGCGGTTTGAATTCCGCTGGGAAGATCAATATAACTTAGGACTCGATCCTGAAACCGCACGTGCTTATCACGATGAATCCTTACCGCAGGAATCCGCTAAAGTCGCGCATTTTTGCTCTATGTGCGGCCCTAAATTTTGTTCGATGAAAATCACCCAAGATGTGCGCGCCTATGCCGCTGGCTTAGAGGCGGCACAAGCGAAGGCGGAGCAAGTTGAAGCGGCAGCCCAAGCCATGCAAGTCACAATCAAGACGCCGCAGGAGTTGGAAGCGGCAATGGCGCTAAAATCGGCACAATTTGCTGCCTCGGGCGCCGAGATCTATCACGTGAAAGACAAGCTTGTCGCCGAAGCTGAGGAAGCCTAATTATGTTGGGTATTCATGGGGATAATGCGCCCATGAATACCGAGCGTCCCGCGTTTGTTTGGACCATAGCTGGTTCAGACAGTGGCGGCGGTGCCGGTATTCAGGCGGACTTAGCGACAATTCAAGATTTGGGCTGTCACGGTTGCAGTGTGGTCACCACAGTGACGGCGCAAAGTTCTGTGACGGTCACTTTAGTCGAGCCCGTATCAGCGGCGATGTTAATGGCTCAGCTGACGACTTTACTTTCCGACTTACCACCCAAAGCAATTAAAATCGGCTTACTGGCAGATCAAACTCAAGTGGCATTGCTGGCAGATTGGATCGCGAGTTTTAAAATCCACTATCCATCTGTGCCTGTGATTGTCGATCCTGTGATGGTCGCCAGTTGTGGCGATGCATTAGCAGTCGATAACTGTCAGGATATAAAAAGTGCGGCTAAATCAGCCTTAGATTTTAGGCCTTTCAAAGGTTTAATCGAACTTATCACGCCCAATGTGCTTGAACTTGGGCGATTAACTCACAGTGATGTTTCAACGAAAGCGCAATTCGCTGCTGCTGCACTGGCTTTATCTCAGAGTCTTGATTGCAGTGTGCTCGCCAAAGGGGGCGATGTAAGCTTTGGCAGCTCTGACATTCTTGCTGATACTCATGCTCAAACTCACGCTAACGCTCTTGATACCGCTTACAAGAGTAATGGCTGGGATCTTGAGCTTGCCGAGGATTATCTAGTTTGTCGTCAAGTGCGCGCGAGCTCTGAGCTGCATCAAAATGGGCGCTTCTGGTTAGCCAGCCAACGGGTTAATACCCGCCATAATCATGGGAGCGGCTGCACTTTGTCATCGGCCATTGCCGCTGTGTTAGCGCAGGGTTTTGTATTGCAAGATGCGGTGGTGGTTGCCAAAGCCTATGTGAGTCAAGGCTTAAGCGCGGCGATTGGTTTAGGGCAAGGTCCAGGGCCGTTGGCCCGTACGGGTTGGCCTAATAACTTGTCCCGCTATGCCAAGATAAATCTGTGTGATGGCAATTTTATTCGTCATCACCTCAATCGACATCTTGATGTTAGAAGTGATTTAGTTGCAACAGTTTTATCCGCAACAGCTCAGGCAACCGCTCAGGTAAGAATAGCCTCGACGCCACCTCAAAATATTTTATCCCACTGTTTTAAAGTGCTCGATGCCGATCTTGGTGTTTACCCCGTAGTGAATGACTTAACCATGCTGGAAAGTTTGTTAGCTGCGGGCGTTAAAACCGTGCAGTTACGGATCAAAACTGACATCAGCGAGTTAACTAGTTCAGCGCCAGTCGAATTTGATTTAGGCAAGTCTGCGCTAGATAGATGTGAGTCAGGCAAATCTAAGTCAGGTGAACCTGAGTTAATTGGCTCCGAATTAGAAGCACAAATTCAAACAGCCATTGCCTTAGGCAAGCATTTTAATGCACAGCTTTTTATTAATGATCACTGGCAGTTAGCGATAAAATACCATGCCTTCGGGGTACATTTAGGCCAAGAAGATCTCGCCGTTACTGACTTAGCGGCCATTCAAGCCGCGGGGCTCGCGCTAGGCATATCGAGCCACAGTTATTTCGAGTTGCTATTGGCGCACCAATACTCGCCATCCTACATAGCGCTTGGGCATATATTCCCAACCACGACGAAGCAAATGCCTTCGGCGCCCCAAGGGCTTGCAAAACTTAAACGCTATGTCGCACTGTTCCAAGACCATTATCCCTTGGTCGCTATTGGCGGCATCGACTTAGATAATTTAGCAAAGGTGAAAGCCACTGGTGTGGCCAATATTGCTGTGGTGCGGGCAATAACCGAGGCTCAGGATCCAGTCGCGGCGTTTGCAGTGCTTAGCCAAGCTTGGGAGCCATATTTGGGTGCTAAGTGCATGCCAAATATGAGCACAAATAAACCGCTTTATCATGGCGAGACGGTCAGTGGCAAAACACTTAGCGATGCCGATTTTATGCTTTATTCCCGGCAAGTCTTACTTCCAGAAGTGGGTGAGGCAGGGCAATTACAACTGGCCGATGCCAACGTTGTTATTGTAGGGCTTGGCGGCTTAGGCCAATTGGCGGCGCAGTATCTGGCTCGCGCAGGTATTGGTTGCTTGACCTTAATCGACATGGATAAGGTTGAAATATCAAATCTGCCAAGACAATTATTATTCAGCGATGGCGATATCGGGCTCAATAAGGCGCGAGTTGCCAAGCAAAAGCTCAATGACTTAGCGCCGCAGTGCACTGTGACTGCCCATGAAACAGCATTTAATACAGAAACTGCGGCTCATCACTTCGCTGATATTCTAGAGGCGAAACAACAGGGTAAAAGAATACTTGTGCTTGACTGCACCGATAATTTTGCGACTCGCCAAGCCATTAATCGCAGCTGTATCGAAGCGGCTTTACCTTTAGTCAGCGCGTCAATCGCAGCATTTAGCGGCCAATTGTTCGCGGTCGACCAAATGCTGTTCCCCTCTGGTGGTTGTTATCACTGTATTTTCCCCGCACAGACGAGAGTGTCGCAGAGCTGCAGTACCCAAGGCGTACTCGGGCCGAGCGTGGGCGTGATGGCGTCAATGCAATCTTTGGTGGCCATGAAACTCTTGCTGAATATGGATAGATGTGATGAATCGAAAAGTGCCTTGTTGGGGCGTTTTTGGCGCTTCGACGCTAAATCACTTTCATGGACAGCGGCGACATTAACGCGGGATCCCCATTGTGACGTATGTGGTCCAAAAGAGGTTTGTTTATCATCCGATAAGCCCAGCAAAATATAAAGTATGGAGGTTTGATATGATTTTAATTCACATAAATAATGTCCCGCAGCCATTAACGGAACCGACTTCACTCGCGGCGGTGATCCTCGCGCAAGATATAGCCCTCGATTCGGTCGCTATCGTGTTGAATGCAGAGGTGGTTCCGCGTAATCGCTGGCAATCGATTCTCTGCCAACATGAAGATAAATTGGAACTTTTTTCAGCTGTAGCGGGAGGCTAGTATGTTAACGATTGCCGATGTGGAGTTTGAATCACGGTTATTTACCGGAACGGGAAAATTCAGCAATAGCCAAGTGATGCTTGAGGCGATAACGGCTTCAAAATCTCAGTTAGTGACAGTTGCGATGAAAAGAATTGATTTTAGAATGGGGCTTGATGATTTACTCACGCCGTTACGTCAAGCGGGTGTCCGGCTATTGCCTAACACTTCGGGGGCGAGAAACGCCAAGGAAGCAGTGTTTGCGGCTGAGCTTGCCCGTGAAATGCTGGGAACTCATTGGATTAAGCTCGAAATCCACCCAGATCCTAAGTACCTAATGCCCGATGCGATTGAAACCTTAGAGGCGGCTAGAATCCTCTGTGAGAAAGGCTTTATCGTATTGCCTTACGTGCATGCCGATCCTGTGCTGTGCCGTCGTTTAGCAGAAGTGGGCTGCGCCGCGGTTATGCCACTGGCGAGTCCGATTGGCAGTAATCAGGGTTTAGTCACTGAAAGCTTTTTAAAAATCATCATAGAGCAGGCGCGGGTGCCAGTGGTGATCGATGCCGGTATTGGCGCGCCTTCACAGGCTGCGCGGGCAATGGAGCTGGGCGCCGATGCGGTGCTCGTTAACACCGCCATCGCTAGCAGTGCGTCGCCGATAGTGATGGCCGAGTGCTTTAAAGAGGCGGTGCAATGCGGTAGACGGGCCTTTGAAGCTGGGCTTGGCCGAGTACAAACGGGCGCGGTACATACCAGTCCTCTGACGGGATTTTTAAACCAATGAGTTTTGTAGCGGAATTTGCCAAGATCCCACGGGATAAACTGTTACTCGATTTGTATTCTTGCACTGCCCAGGATGTTGAGCGGGCGTTAGTGAGTCCAGCAGGGGATTTACGTAGCTTACTGGCCTTGTTATCACCTGCGGCTGAACCTTATATAGAAACCATGGCACAACGTTCAGCGGCGCTTACGCGGCAGCGATTTGGCGCGAATCTGGGTATGTATTTACCGCTATACGTCTCGAATCTGTGCGCTAATGATTGTGATTACTGTGGCTTTAGCATGAGTAACAAACTCAAACGCAAGACCTTGAATGAGCTGGAGTTGATGGCCGAAATGGCCATTATCAAAGATAGGGGCTTCGATTCTGTTTTGCTGGTGTCGGGTGAGCATGAAACTAAGGTCGGCATCGATTATTTCAAGCAAATGTTGCCGCTGGTAAAGCAGCAATTTAGCCATTTGGCGATGGAGGTCCAGCCCATGAGTGAGGACCATTATCGCCAGTTAGTCGCGCTAGGTTTAGATGCTGTGATGATTTATCAGGAGACCTATCAGCCCGAAACTTATGCTCGTCACCATTCTCGAGGTAAAAAAATGGATTTTGCCTATCGTTTAGCAACACCGGACAGAGTTGCGGCGGCGGGCGTCGATAAAATTGGTCTTGGGGTTTTATTAGGGCTGGATGATTGGCGTTTAGATGCGTTAATGATGGGATATCATCTCGACTATTTAGAGCGACGCTATTGGCGCACCCGCTTTAGTATTTCGCTACCAAGGTTACGACCTTGTACTGGCGGGATCACCCCAAAAGTCATGCTATCGGATCTAGGTTTAGTGCAAATGATTTGTGCATTTAGACTTTTTAATCAACAGCTTGATATCAGCATGTCGACAAGAGAAAGTCCTGAGCTGAGGGATAATCTTTTGCCACTTGGGATCACTCAAATCAGTGCGGGCAGTTCGACACAACCGGGAGGCTATCAAGCGCCTGACAGTCAACTCGATCAATTTGAGATAAGCGATGATCGCAGTGTCGAGCAAGTTATCGAACAGATGCAACGGCAGGGTTTTAATCCCGTATTTAAGGATTGGGAAGCTAATTGGATCACAGGATAAATCTGGCCGTAAATAAATGCTGAGAATGCGGATAAAATCTGTACTTTTGCACGTTACTGGTCAATAATTGACCCATTAATCACAGCATGCAGGAATACCGTTATGCAAATCCAATCTGCTTATTCATCCGGTCTGCAAGGCTTGCAAAGTGCTCAATCTGGGCTTACTCAAGCAACAATAGATGTGGCTAAACCTACACAGACGCAAAGTGCGACTCCGGCTGAGCCTGCTAGAGATGTTGCCCAGCCCGATAAAACCTCGGCACTATTGGCGGCAAATGAGTCATTAAGACAAGGTGAAGCCTCTACAGAGGTGATTGAAACTGATTCAGAAACGATAGGTTCGATCATTAACATTAAGGTGTAAACATCATGTCAGTAGTGGCGCTATCACCTCAGGTTGGAGCGCCATCCTCTTCATTTTCGGCACATGATAAGACGCTAAGCACTGATTTAAGCCAAAGTCACAGTCAAAGCAAGACTCACGCTAATAGCACTTATCAAGGAGTCAGCACTCAAGCAGGCTCCGCAAAACTTGAAGCGAGTGGTGCCTATGAACCACATTTTACTGGAACCTCAACCGCTCCGGTTAAAGTTTCGGCTATTGCTCCATTAGTAACTTACGTTTCTCAATCTCTCCACTCATCACCGAATGTATCTTTTAACGCAAGTTCTTCGGCTGATAGTTCATTGCAATCGAGCGCTCAAACATTTTCTGCAATGCCTGCAGCTATATCATCAACGCCTTTATTCAGCGATACAAATACCGCGACACCCATAAGTTCAAATGTCGCAGGTATTGATGCTTTAAAAGCGCCGCTTGCAATTGCGGATGTTACGCCTGTACTACCACCTGCGTTCAATGGCGCAAGTCAAGCACTAAAGGCCAATCCTTTTGCTGAATCAAGGCCGCAGGTTGCTCTTCCTCAAACCAATGCTCCTCAAGCAAATGTTGCTCAAGTCAATGGGTTAAAAGATCGGGCAAGTTTGCATGCGGATGCCAGTTTTAGCTTGTTAACGGGGCCAAGGTCCATTTCTGGTGTACGTGGGGGACAAATTGCTACACCTGTGTCGACTCCTGCATTGTCATCAATCACGAGTGCTACAGGAACTAGCCTTGGCGCAAACGCCTTATCTACAATAAGTCCGAGTCTTAGTGTCACGAGCAGTATTGCCGCTGATATTTTTACGCCTACGAGTTCATCAATTAATACGACTGGCACAGAGCCTTCCGCTTTTAATCCAACGAATACGGGCAGTGTTTCTCCCATAACGCCTGATTTAGCCGCAGTGTTTGGGCCACAAACTGTTTTTACTGGCGCTGCGGTAGTTGACTCCTCCACCTCTAACTCGGCAGGTAACAGCTCTGTAAATAACACTTCTGTAAATAACAGTTCTGGAAATATAAGTAGTAATAGTTCAGCAGCGAGTACAGTGACTGTTGAGCAGTCAAACGCTGCACAAGCAGTAGATCAATCCGCTCGCAATGAAGTGGCTCAACCGACAGTGTTGGAACAATTTACTCAGGTTTTCGGTGACGCTAAGGCTCAAGTTAGTCAGGTAGAAGATCCTGCTATAGCGTCTAACCCCGATGATCGCCAGCAAGCCTTAGCCGCTGTTTTTGCTAAAAATGATAATCAGCTTGAAAAGCAAGCACAGGAAGAAGCGTCGCAGAAACAGCAAGCTGTGGCAGCAGAACAAGCAAAGCAACAACAGTCACAAGCGCAATCACAGGCACAGCAAGCTCAGGAACAAGAGATACAAGCCCAAGAAAAAGCGCAGGCACAGCAGCAACAACAGCTCGACTCACTTAAAGCCAGAGATTCTGAGGTTAAAGCCCATGAACATGCCCATGCCACGGTCGGCGGGCAATACGCTCAGAGTCCGAGTTTTAAGTATGAGAAGGGTGCCGATGGCCAACGTTATGCCACCGATGGTGAAGTGCAGATTGATGTTTCTGCTGTCGGAGGCGATCCACTCGCAACGATAAACAAAATGAAACAAGTGTACGCGGCGGCAATGGCTCCGGTTGATCCTTCTTCTGCGGATATTCGCGTTGCCGCTGAAGCCTTGCAAAAAATGAATGAAGCAAAGCTAAAGCTTGCTGAAGAGCGACAACAACAAATTGTTGACTTGCAAACGACTCAAACATTAATAGGCGCCGATGCGCTGATTAAAGCGCTACCGCCGTTACAAGAACACACACCCTTAGTTACGGGTGCGGTCGACGAATCAGGCAATATCGCTCAGCCCCAAAGTGCCGTCTCAACACCAGTCTCAGATGCAGTTGACAAGCTCATTCAAAGGGTTGAAGCGCAGACGGCCAAAACTACTGTGACGACTGACACAAGTTCTGGTATTAGTTCGGAAACTCAGTCTAATACCTCGAGTACTAGCGGCTCAGTCAATACGTCAACGACAGTGGAAACCATTGAGCCGCCGACTGCAACCTTAGCATTTGGAGAAGCATCAAGTACTGTGAATTTAGCGACCCGTTTTATTCCAAGACCCGATAGCACTGCAAGTCGTTATTATGCCGCGGTTGCACAAGCCAGTATTGGGCCTTCAGTCCGCGTTGACGTAACGCCGCAAGCCGATATGCAGCCTTCTAATCTCGCCCCTGTAAATGAGCTGCCTAATCATGCGCAATCCGCTACTGTTCTGCCAATTCTGGCCGCAAAAGATACCAGCAAGATAAACGAGCCGCCATCAAGTTTCAGTGCGAGCGAAAATCGTAGTGCGTCACTGCAGAGTGAGTCAAGTGCTGAAGATAATGCATCGCAAGGAGCAGGATTTATTCAGCCGCAATACTTGGGCAAGCACCCAGCGCGCTATGTTGACTTTAGTGTGTAAGGTTAGGCTTAACTATGCCCATTCTGCTGTTCATTCTCTTTTTTGATGCTACCTTTCTGTATTTATTCTTTCGCACTAAGCACTAAGCACTAAGCACTAAGCACTAAGCACTAAGCACTAAGCACTAAGCACTAAGCACTAAGCGTCTTGCTCACTCAAATTGAGAACTCGTTTGGTTATCTTGCTATTAATTGCTATTCGTCGGTTCAATTCCATGTTGTTGTAAAATCAATGAGGCAAGCAGTTTGGATGCTGGTCCTTGTTGATCCCTATTGGGGATCACTAGGCTCAACATGATGCGACGTTTTTGACTGCCCTCAAGATGTAAACGCACTAACTTGCCGGAAGCTAATTCTTCTTGGACTAAAAAAGACGGGATCCAACAGAAGCCAATACCTTGGTTAAGAATGACTTTTGCCTCGTGGAAGTTAGAAACGGTCCAGCGCTGCTCAGCTTTGAGCCAGCCTATGTCGATATTGGATTGCACGCCGGTATCTTTGATCACTAACTGTAAATACTGTGCCAGTAGCTTATCGTCTTCAATCGAACCTAAGTCAGCGAGTGGGTGACTTGGATAACAAACGAGGTAGAGTTCTTGTTCACATAAAGGCTCGGATAAATACCCTTTGGGCGGCACCCCTGCACAGATAGCAATATCGACTTTACTCTGCAGAATGAGCTCTTGGGTGCCGGTGATCACTGAGTCCAGCATGATGATGCGAGTGCCACGGCTGTGGGGCAGAAACGCATTGAGGGCACACACTAAGCTTTCCATCGGATAGATTATTTCACGGGCAATCGTGAGTGTCGGCTCCCACCCTTGCTCGAGATTACTCGCGAGCTGTTCTAACTCGTTGACGGCTTGGGTGACATGCCGTGAGCGGCGCAGCAGTACTTCGCCTTGCTGGGTGAGATAGGCTTTACGGCCTTTGACTTCGAGTAGTTCAATACCTAATTGATGCTGTAATTTGGCAACCGCATGGTTGAGTGACGATTGACTCTTGTTGAGTTTTTCGGCCGCTTGGGCATAGCCGCCAAAATCGACGACCGCTTGCAAAATACGCCATTGTTCTAAGGTAGATTTAGCTCGAGTCATTATAATCTCAAAAAAACGATAGATTGAGGCTTATAGTGGCCACTTCTTACGACTTTTTCAATTAAATATCATAGAGTCAATCATTCTCACGACATACTGCTAGCTATGTCGCGCTAAGTGATTGAGGTGTTCGAGAGGCGAATCATGACGATTAACTGTGTTTGCGCCCGAGCGAGTCACAAACACAGCTTATGCATTCACTTTTAAAACGCACAAGAACCTGTGGCGTTGAAAGCTTGATTGTCAGAATTACCAGTATGCTCCGAAGCGGCGCTATTGGAGATCCTTTGGATCAGCGAAGCGCTATCAACGGGCGCACCAATGATTGCATTCAATTGTTTACTTAGGTTTAAAGCGTCTTCATTGACGACTAACAAATTAAATAATTGAAGTTTGTCTTGGCAGCCTAATGTGGCTTGATCAATCAGCTGGGCTAACGATACTTGCCAGAGCGATTGGTAGTAGAGCGGACCTTCGTTGGCGATAGCATTGAAGCTGTAGGGATAATCCTTGGTTTGCGGCCAATTTTGGCCGAAGCTAGCACTAAACTCTGCACCGAGATCCGGATAGACTTGTGAATTTACATCTTGATAAAAGTTGACTGCAACCTTAGCGCGAAAGACTTTGAGCTGTTTCGAATAAGCTTTAGCCAGTGTTTCACGCTCTTGTAAATAGCTTTGCTCAAATTGCGGAAAGAGTTGATGGCGCAGCACTTCAGCTAACCAGAGACTCGCCACAAAATGGCTATCCTGACTCTGCCCCATGGCATTGTTGAGGTAGAAATGGCTCGCTTTAGCAAGGGAAGTCACTGCTTCTGCGATGGATTCGGTTAACTGTTCAATGTCTTTGTAGTTACTCAGCCGCGGCTTAAGATCCAACGCCTGTTGTCCAAATTGCTGGCCGAGTACACTTTGGCGCAATGTCTGCTGTTGACTACTTTGCTGTGGATTTTGGTTGTACGCCACATAGATTTCACCCAACAATCTTTGCTGGTGGTAGACCCTGACAATATGCGGCCGATTAGGATCGGTTGGTGTTTTCTCGGCGTTGGCGGTTGCAATGGTCTCAAACTGCAAACCAAACACTTGCAGATAAGTAATGCTGCGACTCAAGACGTCTGAGGTTTGCCATGTGGGGCCCTTGGCTGATGCTTGTTGTGACAGGGTACGTCCAATATCCCAGGGAGCCACTTGCAAATCTTGGGTTTGGCTATCGAGAAAGGCTTTGACCAACTCAGGGGATGATAACTGCTGCGAATTAAGCGCTAATGCGCTGTAATCGGCAAAGCCTGCCGCTGTGGCGGCTTGTTGGCGCTGCTCTGCAATTCGCTGTAATGCCGTTTGATTGGTTTCACTCGCTCTGGCTTGGTATGCCTGCCATACATTTTGGCGACATACGGCGTTTTCCTGTGTCAGTAAGTAGCTGACGATAGTGCCCGAAAAATCGCTTTGCTTTGCACTACTGCGCTTCGGCTCGTCACTTTTATCCTCTTCTTTATGCAGATGATGTTGCTGCTGAGTCGCTTCGGGTTGGCATTGGCTGTCATTGAAGGCAAGACTAAATTGTTGGCTGCCTAACCCTTGGCCTATGCTGGCCTGCGCCGTATGCAGTTTCGCTTTTTCCTCGGCGCTCCAATGCTGTTGTAGCAATTGTTTAAGCTGTTGGCTCAGCAGTATTTGTTCTGCATTGCCTTGGGCTAAGGCGTAGGCGAGTTGGCTCAATTCAGTTTGGCTGAGAAGTTGCGACAGGGTGTCGGCGAGGTGTAGCTGGCATTGCAGTAGACCCTCGCGTTCCTCACTTGGTAAGTTAAACCCACGGTAATAGTTGAGCCTGTCGTTGATATTATTAAGCCCTAACATCTGTTGCTCAAAAATAAGCGCGCGCTGGGCCAAGGTTAATTCAGACGCAGTTAAACGCGCATTGGCGAACACAGTCGCAAGATCAATACTTGGCAAACGCAGGCATTGTTCAACTAAAAGGGGAACAGGGCTTGGCGCCGCATAGGCGGCATTCGTAACATAAAGGCTCAAGCCAAACAGGCTAACCAGTAAAGTGGGTTTTAACATGGGTTATGTGTTCTGCATCAGTGATGGAATGAGTTAACTTTGACTTAGTATCCAATTGAGTTAGCTTCAAGTCATTGTTGAACGAAGCCGCTTTGCGGCAGGAACAAGATAAAGCCATCCTTTTGCCCCTCATCCTAAATACTTGCTAGACGCGACCTGCTTCGGTCGCAAACCTAGGAGTATCATCATGGACATTCACGAACAACAACGCTTTGATTTACTTTATGAACAACATCTTACCAACTTAACCTTGCAAGGCAAGCGGCCTGCAACCATTGATGCCTATAGCCGAGCTATACGCCGTATTGCGGCATATTTTGACTGCTGCCCCGATACCCTGACCTCCGATGATTTAAAGCGCTATTTTGCCGACTTAATTGCCTCACATTCATGGAGCACCGTCAAACTCGACCGTAACGGCTTGCAGTTTTTCTACTTTCACGTCCTCAATAAATCTTGGCAGTGGCTTAATATTGTTAAGCCTCCACAGGTGAAACACCTGCCCGATATCCTGACGCCCTGCGAAGTCGCGAT